>CAYOJU010000069.1:0-10191 GCA_964404355.1 uncultured Sideroxydans sp.
CTCAACCGTTATTTTCCGCTTTCCCCACGGCAGCGATTCTTGAAACCATGCCGAGTACGCCGGTCAGGTCATTGACTTTGGCTTTCAGTTCTTCCAGTTCTTTGGTCTTGGCTTCCAGTTCATCGAACTTGCCGACCATGGAAGCCGTTTTGGCCTGATCCTGCCTGATGTTTTCCCTGAGTTGCTCGATTGTCCTCATGTATTCGAGCGACAATTTTTTTTCTTCTTCAAGCTGGGCATTTTTCCTGGCGAGGTGATTTTCTTCCACTGTAGCCAGTTTGTTTATCCTGGCTTCCAGTTCGGCCGATTTCGCCTGTTCCTGCTTGAGGCTTTCACGCAGTTGCACGATGGTTTTCAACAGGTCGACCGACTTGCTTCTCTCTTCTTCAAGCAGGGCTGTCTTTTTTTCCAATTCAAGCGATAGATCCTGCTCTTTCGCACGATTGCCTTGCGCGGCTCCGTTGCTGTCGCCGGAGTAGGTGCGAAGTTTGAGTGTCTTGTCCATGATATCCTCTCTCGTCAACTCAGGCTTTCGCTGCAACGCGGCGCGTGCCTGACTTCTTCCGAATGCGCTCCTTCTGGTTAGCGACAGGCTCCCGATTACTTTCCCGGTGTGTTGATCGGATCTGACAGTTGTTTGTCGCCTACTGGCGATTGGATCGTCACTTCATCTTTGGGCGGCGGCACAACAGCAGCCGGGCTGCTGGCTGGCTGCACTACGGGCAACGCAGGCGCCACATACCGCCTCGCAGGCAATACCCTGGCAGGCGACATTTCCGTTTGAGTCTTCAGTGCATCCTTGTTTGCTGCTGCCGGTGCAGTCTGCGGCGCCATCTGCGCTTCAGCTGAATCCACTTTCAATTTGATCGGTTCCTGTTTGGGGTGAGCCTTGGCAGGTGTAGCCGTCTTTTTCCCTGCCTCCTTCATGTTGTCTGCTTGTTGAGGCGCGGTTTTCTGGCTGGCCGCCAAGGAGGTGATTCCGCTCTCCGAGGACATCGACGGTTCGACAGGCGCAGCGGGAGCAACCACAACTTCGGGTTGGGATGCGGGCAAGCCGGCCTGCGGCTCCGCACTTAGCGCAGGTGAAGGCGCTGCGTTTTGTGCCGGTTCAATTTGCTGCGGGATAAACCAGCCTTGCCAGGCTGCTACCGCCACTGCTGCAACTGCTATCGCAACCATGGTCATGGCGCGGCGGGCCTGGTCACCTTTGCGAATGATGCGCACCTTGGCCCTGCCGAAAATAGTATGGGTGATTTGGGCTTCACCAATTTCTCTCGACAGGCTTACTTTCGGCTGCGTTTTGGATTCGCGCAGTTGGATACCCGATATATCAAATTGGCTGTTTTCGTGACTCATTGATCCTGCTCCCTGGATTTTGAAGCTCTGCAACCCGCATGATAACAAGTAATAGCCGGGTTTCAACCATGGATATAGCAGTAAAAAAACCGGCGGCAGCGTTCTCGAAGATATTGCCAGTTCCGGCGAAGGCGGTGAATGCGTGCATTTTCATTTTGGGATATTGTCCACCTCTCTAAAGGGGAGGCAGACATGAGACAGCATGTGTTGATTCTGGGTCACGGAAAGATGGGGCATGCCATGGAGAGCCTGGTATCCGGGAGGCATGATGTCCGCATCTGGTGCATTGAAGAGAAAACCGATGCTACGCTGGAAGAGATGGTCGCCTGGGCACAGGTGATCCTGTTTTGCCTGCCGGTAAACCCGCATCATGAGATTGCCAGCCGCATCGCACCTTGCCTTGCGCAGGGCAGCCTGTGCCTGACCATCGCCAAGGGGCTGGATGAATCGGGACGGACAGCAGCGCAGGTGTATGGGAGCGAACTCCCCGGCGGGTGTCACTACGGGGTGATCTACGGCCCGATGATCTCGGAGGAAATACGGACCGGGCGCCATGCCTTTGCCGATGTTGTGCTGTCGGACACCGCAGATTTCCAGGTGATTTTCGATCTGTTCCTGGGCACGAAACTGATCTGCAAACAGGCAGTGGACATGCACGGCAGAAGCTGGTCGGTGATCCTGAAAAATGTGTACGCCATCATGTTCGGCGTGGCTGATGAGCTGAGGCTGGGCAACAACATGCGCGGACATCTGATGGTAACGGCCATCTCGGAACTTTCCGGCATCGTGCAATCATTCGGCGGGCAGGCACGTACGCCCTACAGTTATGCCGGTCTGGGCGACCTGCTGACGACGGCCACCAGCGAGGATTCTCACCACCATGCGCTCGGGCGGCAACTGGTGCGCGGTGAATGGTCAAACATCTCCGGCGAGGGCGTGCATACCTTGCAGATGGTGGTGAAACATCGCCTGTTCGATTGGCGCGCTTATCCGCTGTTTACGCTGGCGCATGATATCGTCACGCAGCCGGCAACATTGAAAGAACGAGTGGAGGATTACCTGCAACAGCTTCGGGAAATGGAAAGTTGCGCGATATGAAGCCGCATCAGCCGCACAGCGGCCATTTCACAACAAGCTTGCAGGGCCCGTGTTCTTTTCGACCATCCACTCGCCATCGCTCTTGCACACAGTGTCGGTGTAATTGACTATCCTGATTGCAAGCTGAGTCGATTTTTTGATGTATTCATCCGCATTGGCATCGTTCACCTCGCCCTTTTGCAGATAAGCCGAGAAGATTCTGGAGGCCATATTTGCAACAACGCTTTCACTCGGCTGCAAACTGAGAAAATTTTCTTCGGGCATGCTAACTCCTGTTGGTAAGTGTTGTCAGATTGTAGCGGGACAGACAACTTGATATTGGATTTTGCGTTTTAAGTGTTGGCCCGGAAAACTATTATAGCTGAGAGGGGCAATCCTGCTTGTGCGCCGGGCGGAAAATTTCGGCGTAAGATGATTAGCTCATGTTGGTGATTCACTTTGCGTTGCTTTGATGCAACAGGTTGCGGATGCTGTTTTGGCAAAACAATATCCACTATCCTGGCAATTGAAAGGAGCGGCCATGAAACATCACAAATACCTCATTGTCGGCGGCGGAATGACTGCTGACTCCGCTATCCGCGGCATTCGCAAAATCGATACCAGCGGCTCCATTGCCGTGATCTGTGACGAGCGCGATCCGCCATACAATCGTCCGCCGCTGTCAAAATCATTGTGGAAGGACAAGCCTTTCGATTCCATCTGGCGCAGCCCCAACGGCCTTGTTGTCGACTGGCACCTGGGCAGACAGGTAGTTGCCCTGGACATCGAGAAAAAGACAGCGACGGATAACGCAGGAAACGACTATGCGTATGACAAGTTATTGCTCGCCACCGGCGGTACCGTGCGACGCCTGCCCGATGCGGATTCAAGCGTGATCTATTTCAGGACGGCAGCCGACTACCGCAAGCTGCGCGCCTTGAGTGATCGAGGTTCGGATTTTGTTGTGATCGGCGGAGGCTTCATAGGTTCGGAAGTGGCTGCCGCACTCGCGATGAACGGCAAACGGGTCACCATGATCTTTCCGTCAAAAGCGATCGGATCGCGCGTCTATCCGCCTGCGCTCGCCGCGTTCCTGAATTCGTATTACCAGGAAAAAGGCATCACATTGCTCGCGTCCGAGAGCGTCAAATCCGTGCGCACGGTTAAAGACAGGACAATCGTCACCACAGGCAAAGGCGTGGAAATCGCCGCCGTCGGTGTCGTGGCCGGATTGGGAATTGAGCCCAACACCGGGCTGGCCGAACAGGCCGGACTCAAGGTGGATAACGGCATCGTGGTCGACGAACTGCTGCGCACCAGCAATCCCGATATTTATGCGGCGGGAGATGTGGCAAATTTCTACAGTGCCGCACTGGATAAGCGCATGCGGGTCGAGCATGAGGACAATGCCAATGTCATGGGCGAAATGGCCGGCAGGAACATGGCCGGTCAGTCCGACATTTACAGCCACCAGCCCTATTTTTATTCCGACCTGTTCGATCTGGGTTATGAAGCGGTGGGTGAACTTGATAACTCACTCGAAATCGTCGAAGACTGGAAAGAACCGTTCCGCAAGGGCGTTGTTTACTATTTGCGCGACGGTCGCGTGCGCGGGGTCCTGCTCTGGAACACCTGGGGTCAGGTCGCCGCCGCGACGAAATTGATTGCGGATAAAGTCCGGCACTCCAGTTCGACCCTGTTGGGACAGATTAGCGATTAGATACACGCTCAAATAGTGTAAATTTGCGGATAGCCGCATTTGGCCGACAACGGCCCTGCCGCATGACAAAATCGAAATTGTTTTGCCACAACCCCATGTATCAACGTAACTGAAGACTATCCGCTCATGCCCCATCTCGTCGTCTCTATTTCCGGCCACGGCTATGGGCATGTCGCGCAGACCGCCCCCATACTGAATCTGTTGCATCAACGCATGCCGCAGCTGCGCCTGACGGTGCGCTCTGCGGTACCACTGTGGTATCTGCGCTCGCGCATCCACGTGCCGTTTGAACATCTGTCCAGCCATGGCGATATCGGCATGGTGATGTCGTCCGCGCTGGACGTTCTCACCGACGATAGCCGCGCCGCCTATTGCGCCTTCCATGCAGACTGGGATGCCCGTGTAGCCGATGAAGCGCGCCTGCTGCGCGACCTGGGTGCGAATGCAGTGTTCTCAAATGTGGGCTATCTGCCGCTGGCGGGTGCACAACAGGCGAAAATACCGAATGCGGCACTGTGTTCGTTGAACTGGTTTGATATCTATCGCCACTATGCGGGCGATGACAGTGTCGCGGCACAGATACTTGCCTGTTATGCCAACGCCGATGCATTCCTGCGTACCACGCCGGGTATGGCAATGGCAACGCTACCGAATCTCATTGAAGTATCGCCCATTGCCGCCGTGGGCCATGACCGGCGCAATGAGCTGGTTCGCCATTTGCACCTGTCGAATGAAGAGAAACTGGTACTGGTCAGCATGGGCGGCATTACCAGCCGTTTGCCCATAGAGTGCTGGCCGCATATCGACGGCGTGCACTGGCTGGTGCAGGAAAACTGGCAGGTGAATCATCCCGATGCCATCGTGCTGGAATCGCTGCCGCTGAGTTTCGGCGATCTGCTGGCCAGCAGCGATGCGCTTCTGTGCAAACCGGGTTATGGCAGTTTTGTCGAGGCCGCCTGCAACGGCACGCCTGTCCTGTATGTGAATCGTCCCGATTGGCCGGAGTCACCTGACCTGACAACATGGTTGCAACAACACGGTGTCTGCCGTGAAGTATCGCGCGAGCAGTTGGAGAGCGGTGATATTGCACGGGACTTATCCGCGCTATGGTCTGCCCCCCGAGTCATCCCGCCGGTTGCAAGCGGCGCGACCCAAGTTGCCGACTGGTTGATGCAGGAATTTTTTCTTTCGGGTGGTTGATTTCGCCTGCCCGGCGAGGCAGGATGCGGCCTATTGATAACAGCCGGATAAACGACATGCTCGAATACATCTTTTTCGACGCCACATTGCGCGACAAATTCCTGGCCTTCGTAGAGCACCGAGACGTGCCCTGCACCGCTTCCGACGACAGCATGGGATTGTTGGTCGCCATACCGGAGGACATCCCCGAGGACGTGGCGGACGAAATCGAGGAATACTACGAGACGCTTGAGGATGAACAGGAAGACCTGAGCAAGGCGAGCGGCGATCTGAATCGGTTGGCGGGTTTCAACTTTACCCTGCCGGATGGTCAGCCGCGCATGCTGCCGTTGCCATCCGAAATGGCCAACCGTTTGCTGCAAAATTTCAGCATGGAAGAAATTCAGGGATTGCTTAACGCAACGGCGGAACGCACGCTGAACCCGAACAGCGAGCATCTGTGCAAGATACTCGCGGACATGCGAAGCAAAAGGAATCAGTAAAGCGATTTGCCGAAACGTTCTGCGCGCGGCATCCAGTTATCCAGGATATTGGCTGAAACCAGAATGCGCTCGGCGCGCGCGATCAACGCCTTGCGCGGAACAAAACCGATGTAGCGCGAGTCGGCGCTGTTATCGCGATTATCTCCCAGCATCAGGTATTGCCCGGTCGGCACGGAAACTGGCCCGAAGTTGGCGGCGCGCGTCACCTCCGGCTGCCATTGAATCGTACGCTGTTCGCCACCCAGTTTTTCCTCAAGGTGCAGAACAGGCAGCTTCGCGCCAGTGCCCACAGGCTCGGATGCTGTATCCAGCAACTTATAATCCGCTTTCACACCATTGATGAGCAATTGTTTGTCGCGCATCTCAACCACATCGCCGGGCAAAGCAACCAGGCGCTTGATCAACCTCTTTCCGTCCGCCGGAGAGAAGAAGGTGACAATATCACCCCGCCGCGGATCGCCGAGATGAGCAAGAACAACGTCGGTCAGTGGAATCTTCAGGTCATAGGCGAGGCGATTGACCAATACCACATCGCCTTCAACCAGATTGGGCCGCATGGAACCGGAGGGAACGGGATTCCAGTCTGCAATTGCCGTGCGGAATATACCGAACAGCAGGATGAAAATGATAAAACCTCGGTTTTCGCGTATCCAGTTTTTCATGAACGCCTTTCAATCGGTTATGCCCGGTTCAAATCTCGGACCCGACAATCAGATTGCGCCCTCGAATATAAGTTCAAACCGGAATGGCCTCGCGCAACACCTGATCGCGATACTTGGAGGGCAAGCCTGTGGGCGTGATCACCTCGACGGGCACACCCAGCAGCTTTTCCAATTCGGCCTGAATTGAGCCCAAATCCTGCAGCGTTGAACCCGGCAATGGGTCAACCAGGAGGTCGAGATCCTTTTCCGCCATATCATGGCCGTACAGCACAAACGCAAACAGGCGCGGGTTGCTGGAGCGGTGACTCTCCACTACCCGGCGAATGGCTGCACGAGAAGACTGGAAAATTTCGGACGGCTTCATTGATACCGATTAGTGGTGGTGTCCGCCGTCACCATGCACATGGCCATGTGACAGCTCTTCTTGTGTGGCTGCACGCACGCCGGTGATTGCGCCGGCAAAGACAAGCGCTTTGCCTGCCAGCGGATGGTTGCCATCCACAGTAACTTCATCGGCGGTCACTTCGGTAACGGTGTAGAGCATGTAGTCTTCGTCATCGTCGCCTTCAGCGCCGCCTTCGAACTGCATGCCGACGGCGACATCCGCGGGAAACAGATTGCGCGGTTCGGCGCGCACGAGATCATGTTCGTATTCGCCGAAAGCATCATCCGGTTCCATGCTTACGGAAAATTTATCGCCCACCGACTTGCCCTGCAGCGCTTCTTCAACCAAGGGGAAGATGCCATCGTAGCCACCGTGCAAGTAGCTGATGGGTTCGCCGTTTTTTTCCAGCAGCGCGCCGCTGGCGTCGGTCAGTTCATAGGTCAGCGAAACAACGGCGTTCTTTTCGACTTTCATTTCATTTCCTTTATCAATTTAAGTATTTCCTGAGGGTGTCCGTGCGCGTGGACACCGTAAAAGGCGTGGCGCACTTTGCCTTTTTTATCGATGATGAAAGTGGAGCGCTGAATGGCAAGTTTCTTGTGCCCGTTCACACTTCCCCCACTTTCAGGACTGCATTCCTTTTCGTACAGAACGCCATACTTCTTGCAGACATGACCATCCGGATCGGCCAACAACTGCACGGAAAGGCCGTATTTATCGCGAAAGGAAGCATGGCTGATGCAATCGTCGCGGCTGATGCCAACCACGATGGCATTATGTTTGGTGAACTCTTCTTCGTTATCGCTGAACTCGTTCGCCTCCATCGTGCACCCGGGAGTGTCGTCCTTGGGATAGAAATACAGCACGACGTTTTTTCCGCGCTGCGCTTCCAGGCTGAACGTCTGCATGTCTGCATCAGCCAGTTCGAAGTGCGGTGCATCTGTTCCAACTTGTAGTACAACCTGTGATGGCATATCGCCCTCCTGCCGAGCCATTCTAACCGAGTTTTATTTTGTGCCAAACGATTTTGCGAGGATTATAATTATCAAATGATGAATAAAAAACTGACCCTGCTCGGCGGCCTGACTGTCAATGAATTTCTGCGCGATTATTGGCAAAAGAAACCGCTCCTGGTCCGCCAGGCGGTACCCGGCTTCAAAGGCCTGCTTGACCCTCAACAATTAATCGACCTGGCTTGCCGCGACGATGTACAGGCCCGCTTGGCCACGTATCAGCGTAAAAAATGGAATTTGCGCTATGAACCGTTCGAGCCGAACGACTTCGAAGGGCTGACGAAAAAGGGCAAATGGTCGGTGCTGGTGCAGGGCGTCAATCATTTCCTGCCGAAAGGCGCCGAACTGGTCAAACAGTTCAACTTCATTCCACATGCGCGGCTCGATGACCTGATGGTGAGCTATGCCCCCAAGGGCGGCGGAGTCGGCCCTCACTTCGATGTTTATGATGTTTTCCTGGTGCAAGGGCTGGGGCACCGGCGCTGGCAGCTATCCATGCAAAAGGATCAAACATTGATTGAAGGCGCGCCGTTGCGCTTGCTGAAGGATTTCAAAGTGGAGCAGGAATGGATCGTGGAGGCAGGCGACCTGCTCTATCTGCCGCCCCATTGCGCGCACAATGGTATTGCAGAAGACGACTGCATGTCTTATTCCATCGGTTTCCGCACGCCGTGGTACCAGGAGTTGTCTGAACAGTTCCTGGTATACCTGCAAGACCGTATCGAGATAGCGGGCACTTATGCCGATCCTGATCTGAAAGCGCAGAAGCATCCTTCCGAGATCGGGCCGGAAATGTTGCAGCAAGTTTCCAGGACCATCCGCAAAGTGAAATGGGACGACGAAGACGTCGCCAATTTCCTGGGCTGCTACCTCTCGGAACCCAAGCCGCATATTTACTTTGAGGCGCCTGCCAAGCCTTTGACGCAAGAGCGATTCGGGCAAGTTCTGCATGCTCGCGGAGCAAAACTCGACCTCAAGACACAAATGCTGTGTCATGGCAGCACTGTCTTTATCAACGGCGATGCGCATCCGGTCGGGCAAGGCAGCTATCGTGCGCTGCGTGAGCTCGCAGATGAACGATGTCTCCCCGCAGCGACCAAACTCCCGCGCGAGGCGGCTGAACTGGTCTACCAGTGGTATCTGGACGGATTTGTGACACAGGGCGCCAAATAAGCCGGAGCCGGCCATGAGTGACGACACCTTGCAACATACCCTGTTCGATGGCGCTTCCGACTACATCGCCGCGCTGGATACGGTTTGCGCCTCGGCGCAACGCACGCTGAATATCTTCGAGAATGATTACGCGGAAATCGGTTTCAATTCGGAAGCCCGGTTCAACACCTTGCGCCGGTTCCTGCTTGCCAACAGCAATAATCGTCTTAACCTGCTGGCACACAATCCCCAGCCGCTAATCCGCTATTGCCCGCGCATGATGATATTGCTGCGCGAATTTGGACATGGAATGTTCATCTACCAGACGCCCGCAAGCCTGCAACACATCACAGAGCCTTTCGCGGTCGCCGATAACGCCCATTATGTTCGCCGTTACCACTTCGACGACACCCGCGGCCTGCTGGCCAAAAACGATCCTGAAGGCGCGCGCCTGCTCAACTCGCGTTTCAATGAAATGTGGGGCTCATCGCATTCCTGCGCCTCCGGCACCAAGCTCGGTCTGTAACTGTATTTCTTGCTCAGGCTCTGCATTCCCCAAAATAATGATAGAATGCTGCCGCCTTTCGCAACGGGGGAGGCTGTAGCGAATGGATATAAACAAATTACCACTCCCGTAACTTTACAATCAACTGAAGGAAATACGATGAAATTCTCTGCTCTGATCGCTGCTGTTCTGTTGGCCCTGTCCTTGTCTGCTTGTGGCAAAGCTGCTGCTCCTGCTGCTCCCGCTGCTGAAGCTCCTGCTGCTGCTTCCGCTCCTGCTGCTGCTCCTGCTGCTTCCGAGCCAGCTGCTGCTGCTCCTGCTGCAAAGTAATAAGCTGCACAAGTCAGAAAAAAAAGCCGACGCAAGTCGGCTTTTTTTGTTTCTGCATTGATCTGATTGTCACGTAATTTCGCGCCATTCCAACCCCAGGTCTTGAGTCGCCACTGCCACCTGTTCCGGTTTGCAGCCCAATACTTCGCTGAGTGCTTCCCTGGCCAATTCGGCCGCGTTGTTTTTGCGGCTCAGATGCGCCGCAACCACATGCTGCAATCGACTTCGGTCCAGTCTTCTCAACAGCGTGGCAGCATCGGCATTGTTCAAATGCCCGTAGCGTCCGCCAACGCGCTGTTTCAGGCTGTA
>CAYOJU010000069.1:10291-15610 GCA_964404355.1 uncultured Sideroxydans sp.
CATCGGCATTGTTCAAATGCCCGTAGCGTCCGCCAACGCGCTGTTTCAGGCTGTATGGGTAATCTCCATCAGCAAGCATCTTCACATCGTGATTGCATTCCAGCACCAGCGCGTCGCAACCGTGCAGGATCGCTTCGATATGCGGCGTGGCGCTGCCCGCATCGGTCAGCACACCCAGTCTGCGCACACCATCGCTGAATACGTATTGAACCGGTTCGGCAGCATCGTGCGGCACGGGATAAGCCTGCACCTGCACTTCGCCGATCGAGAAAGCAAGATGCGGACTGATCTCGGTGGCAGACAGCGCCGCAAACGCCGCGTTTTGCGTGCGCAAGGTGCCGTGGGTGAGCCAGACGGGGAGGTTGAATTTGCGCGCCAGTCTGGCGACGCCGGAAATGTGATCGCCATGCTCGTGCGTGACCACGATGCCGTGCAACTGCCCGGCTTGCAGACCCAGCCGCGCCAGACGCGATACCGTTTCACTCAGCGAGAAGCCGCAGTCGAGCAGGACTCGCGTTTGGCCAACCTGCACAACGAGGGCATTACCCTCGCTGCCGCTACCGAGAACGGCGAACCGCATCTCCGCGGGGAGACCTCAATCCTTCGCCACGAGTATTCTTGTCCAGATTCTGGTAAATCACTTCGATGAGACGCGCAGTTTCTGTGTCACCCTTGCCGTTCTGATCGACGACAGTGACTTCGCTATCCGTACCGTTCTCACGCACGATGACCTGATAGTCCGGTTGCTTCTTCTTATCCTTATCCAGCGGGGCGGCAATGAAGAAGATGCCTTTGCTTCTGTCCTTATCGGTTGTTACGAGCTTTGCGTGATCCAGCGCCAGGCCGACCCTGCGCCAACTGCGATCGAATGGTTCACCCAGCAAAATGCTCTTGATACCTTTGTTATCCTGCAACTTGGCAGCTGGTGTCGCCGCTGTTGCCGGAGGCGTTGCAGCTGGAGTAGCGGCAGGTGAAACACAAGGCTGCTCCGCCTTTTGCTTGGTGTATTCCGAATAGCTGGCGACCTTTTCGCCATCCTTGCCCGGAATAGTGTAGCGCTGCTCCGTCTCGGGTACCGTCAGATTGGGCGGAACTTCCAGCGGCGGCGCTTTGACCGCACCCGCTTTATAATCGACCTCGCGATCAGTGATACTGCTGCAACCCGCCAACAACGAAACTGCAACCAAACCAAACACCATATTCCTGAATTGCATGACTGCTCCCATCAAATAACCCCAGCCTGACGCATTGCAGCTTCCACCAGAGGCTGCACGCCTGCGGAAAGCGGCGTCAGCGGCAGACGCAAATTGTTTTTCATCTTGCCCATACGAGCCACCGCCCATTTGACCGGTATCGGGTTGGCCTCAACGAACAAATGGCGATGCAGTCCCAGCAGGCGGAAGTTGATCTCGCGAGCCTTGGCGACTTCGTCGCTCAACGCCGCCACGCACATTTCGTGCATCAACCTCGGAGCAACGTTCGCCGTCACCGAAATAGTGCCGTGCGCGCCCAACAGCATAAGCGCCAGCGCGCTGGCATCGTCACCGCTGTATATGGCAAAGTCTTTCGGCGCGCGCTGCAACAGGTCGCTGCCGCGCTCGATACCACCCGTCGCATCCTTGATGCCGACGATGTTCCTGATCTGCGCCAGACGCAGCACGGTGTCGTTGCTCATATCCGCTCCGGTACGTCCCGGCACGTTGTACAGGATGTGCGGCATATCTACCGCTTCGGCGATGGCTTTGAAATGCTGGTACAGACCTTCCTGTGTCGGCTTGTTGTAGTAGGGCACCACCGTAAGCGAAGCATCGGCGCCCGCCTTTTTCGAGAAGGTAGCCAGCTCAATGGCCTCTTTTGTGGAATTTGCGCCGGTTCCGGCGATCACAGGTATACGCCCGGCGACATGCTTCACCGCTTCGGCGATGAGCAATTCGTGATCTTCCACATTGACAGTGGGGGATTCGCCGGTGGTGCCGACCACCACAATGGCATCGGTGCCTTCGGTAATATGAAAATCGATCAACGCGCGGAAGGCCGCCAAATCCAGGCTGCCATCCTCTTGCATCGGCGTGACGATCGCTACGAGACTTCCCTTGATCATGTTCGTTACTGCCAAAAAATTAAAGTGTCATTCTACCTTAATCATCGCGCCTTACGCGACAAGAGCCGCAGCCATGTGAAATAATGCAGGCAACTGGAATCAACTCAATTATGGCACCCCTCACCCTGGCTCATCTGCACCCCGGCGACACCGCAACCATCGTCTCTATCCAGGCCGAAGAGGCATTACATCAGCGTCTGCAGGCGTTGGGGTTCCGCAGCGGCAAACAAATTGAGTTGATACGCAAGGCCAGCTTCTCCGGGCCCTTGCAGGTACGTATCGGTACCACCGACATCCTGCTGCGCCGCAGCGAGGCGGCCAAAATCAAGGTGTGCCAACCGTGAAGCGAATTGCACTTCTGGGCATGCCCAACACCGGCAAGTCCACCTTATTCAACCGCATCACCGGCGGCGCTGCGCGTGTCGGCAACTGGCCGGGAATTACCGTAGAGTTGCTGAGCGGCAAGATACTGCTCGGTTCCGACATCGTGGAGATCATCGACCTGCCCGGTATTTACGACCTGCATGGCTTTTCCGACGATGAACAGGTGGTGCGCCATTTCCTGCACGACAACGTACCCGACCTGGCCCTGATCATCATCAACGCCACGCAGATCGAGCGCCAGATGAGCCTGTTGCTGCAACTCCGGCAGCTCAACATGAACATCGTGGTGCTGCTCAACATGTCCGACGAGGCCAAGAAATTTGGCATTACTATCGACAGCAAAAAAATGGCGGAAATGTTGGGCTTGCCGATTTTCCTGATCAGCGGCAAGTACGGCACGGGCTATGCGGAAACGCTGCAAGCCATCATCAAGGCATTGCGCTACCCCACTCCCGGCATGGCCGAACAGTTGCGCAGCCAACTGGAGGAGGATGAGCACATCGAATCGGAAATGGCGCGAGTGATGGAGCATGCCGTGCAAATCCCGGCCCAGTTGCCGGAAAATCTCACCGAAAAACTCGATCGCGTGATGCTGCACCCGTGGCTGGGACTGCCAATCTTTTTTGGCATCATGTATCTGCTGTTCCAGGGCATCTTCTTCGTCGGAGAACCGCTGCAAATCTGGGTTGGCGAGGCACTTAACTGGTTGCGCACCAGTGCGCTCGACCCTGCGCTCGCCGGATTGCCCACCTGGTTTTCCGGGCTGTTACTGGATGGTATTTACAACGGCGTAGCCACGGTCGCCGCCTTTGTCCCGATCATCATCCTGTTCTTCCTGTTCATGGCCATGGTGGAAGACAGCGGCTATCTGTCGCGCGCCGCATTTTTGATGGATGCACTGATGGCGAAGATGGGACTGGACGGGCGCGGATTCGTCATGCTGCTGATGGGCTTCGGCTGCAATGTGCCTGCATTGATGGGAACACGCGTAATGCGCTCGCGCTCATTGCGCCTGCTCACCATGATGGTCATCCCGTTCTCGCTGTGCTCGGCACGCCTGCAGGTGTTTGTGTTCATCACTGCTGCCCTGTTTTCTCCCAAGGCGGCACCGGTGGTACTGTTCAGCCTGTACCTGTTCAGCTTCGCCGCGGCCATCCTCACCGCCCTGCTGTTCAAAAGGAACTATCAGAACAATGAACCGTTTGTACTGGAATTGCCACCCTATCGCTTCCCCACGGCACGCCAGATGATGTTGCGCGGTTGGATGGAAGTGAATCATTTCCTGCGCCGTGCCACAAAGTTTATTGTCGCCGGCGTGGTACTGGTATGGCTGCTCACGCATTTGCCGCCCTCCGCAGCACCGGCAAGTGCCGGCACACTGGCAGGCATGCTGGGGGATCTGCTTCACCCACTTTTTGAACCCATTGGCATCAACGATCAGCTCATGATCGCGCTGATCTTCGGCTTCGTCGCCAAGGAGATCGTTATTGGCTCGCTCGCCGTGATCTATGGCCTGAGCGGCGATGCATTAGGGACTGCGCTGGGACAGCACCTGGACTGGGTACAAGCCTACAGCTTCATGCTGTTCACGCTGATTTACACGCCCTGCCTTTCAACCATAGCCACGCTGCGCAGCGAATCAAAAGACCTGCGCTACACCCTGCTGACCATTTTTTGGTCGCTGGGGCTGGCGTGGATTGTCAGTTTTATTTTCTATCAGGGAGCTCGTGCGCTGGGATATTAGGCGCGAGCAGTTCGAGAACTAGGGTTGTTTCCAAGCCTGATCGAGCACCTGCTGGGCTTTTTCGTATTTCGCTTTGGATTCTTCCAGATTCTTCTTCGCGACCTCTGCTTTTTGCCTGTCGTCGGTCAAATTCTTCTGCGCATCCGCCAGGCGCGTCTCGGAGTCGGACACCCGTTGCAGGCTATCCTTGTATGCCGCTTCGGCTTTTTCCTGATTCTCGCGTGCGTACTCCACGCCAACTTGCAGGGCGGAGACATCCTTGGCTTGCGCCAGGGATGTCATCGTGAACATTACCAGAACCAGACTGAATTTCAGCATGGCATCAGCTCTGTGATCAGAACGAGAGTTGAACTCCGATATGCGGGCCACTCATCAGCACCGCATCCCCATGTGAATTATTCAAAGTGAACTTGATCTTGCGATATCCCGCATAGATTTGCGTCTGCGGAGAGACAGAAAACTCGGCACGCGCGCCGTATTGCTGATAACTGTCGGCATCATTGAAGGTGGTGATCTGCGGTGCGTAATAGAGTTCACCCGCGAAGGCGACACGACGTTCAGCCGGCAATTCGTAGCGAGCCTGCGCACCCAATGCAACCCCTGCCGCCTTGTAGTTTGGAGTCGACTTGATGGTGGCGGCGACCACCTTGGCACCGATACCGATCGTCAGGCCGGGCGCTTTGATTTCATCATTTGCCACCAAAAGACCCACACCGCCGATGACGCTATGAGCATCGTTGTACATCAATTCCGCGTAGAGCTCCGATTTACCGGCAAGCGTGCTGGGAACGCCGAACTTGAACTCGGCGGTCCTGTTGCTCAAACCGATATCCAGCGTATCTGCCGCAGCAACAGAAGCCACAGAGACCAAAGAGATTGCAAGAATTTTACGCAACATAAGTTTTCACTCCTGAATGTTTGCATTGATGAATCAAAATTGGCGGAGGCGGTGAGATTCGAACTCACGGAGGACTTTCATCCTCGCTAGTTTTCAAGACTAGTGCCTTCAACCGCTCGGCCACACCTCCAGAAACTACAAGGTGCCGGCCTACGGCTCTGATTTCACTCGAAAGTTCCCTCGCACCGTAAA
>CAYOJU010000070.1:0-15522 GCA_964404355.1 uncultured Sideroxydans sp.
CCCACGTTAAAGTACTCTCTCCGACCTTTCATCTTCGCGATGCGATCCAGCAGGAGATTGAAGTCGTCCTCATTATCCACAAAATTCAGGTGTTCGCTATTCACCACCAGCACCGGTGCCTCGTCGTAATGGTGGAAAAACTCGCCGTAACTGTCTGACAGGCGCGCCAGATAATCATCCTGGATCGTGCGCTCGTAGCGATTGCCGCGCTTTCGCACCCGCTCAACCAGGGTATAAGTGGGCGCTTGCAGATAGATTACCAGATCGGGCGTAGGCACCTGCGGCGACAGGCCCTGATAAATGGTCTGATAAAGCTTGTATTCGTCGTCGCTCAGGGTCAGGCGCGCGAACAACGCATCTTTTTCGAACAGGTAATCGGAAATGGTGCGGCTCTGGAACAAGTCCATTTGCGCGAGGTCGCGTACTTCATTGATGCGCTGAAACAGAAAGAACAACTGCGTGGGCAAAGCGTAACGCACCGGGTCCTGGTAAAAATTTGCCAGGAAGGGATTGTCCTGCGGCTTTTCCAGCAGGGGTTGCGCCTCGGCATAAGTAGCCAGACGCTGTGCCAGACTGGTCTTGCCGACGCCGATGGGACCTTCCACCACGATGTAACGATATTTACTCAGGGGCATTCAAATCCGCTCCAATATTTGACCCGCGCATTTCTGCGCCGCGTCCGTTGCGGCACCGACACCCGGAATGACGCAATCTGGCGCAATCTCCAACAGGGGCTGCAACACGAACGCCCGCAGATGCATCTGCGGATGCGGGATGGTCAGCCCATGTTCATGATGCTGCAAGTCGTCGTACAGCAACACATCCAGATCCAGGGTGCGCGGCGCATTGCAGAATTCGCGCGTGCGGCCACAATCTTGCTCCAGGGCAAGCAGCGCATCCAGCAGGGCACGGGGAGTCAGTTCTGTTTCTAGCTGCACGACTGCATTGATGAAATCCGGCTGCTCCAGGTATCCCACCGGTGCGCTGCGGTACAGCGAAGAATGCCGTACCACGTATGTCTGCGGCAGAACATCCAGCGCATCCAGCGCGCGGGAAACCTGCGCGACCGGATCATCCAGATTGCTGCCCAGCCCGACGAACGCGACGTGCTTCATTAGTCTATCGGCAACTCGGCCTGCGGCGCGGCACCGGGCTTCTTGCTGCGCCGACGGCGTTTCTTGGGGCCGCCTGTATCCGGCAACAACATCTCGGCGCGGCGCTCGTCGCTGGCGTGCTGGAATTCTTCCCACCATGTGCCCAGTTCCGTTTCCACTTCGCCGCTCTGGCAACGCAACAACAGGAAATCGTAGGCGGCGCGGAAGCGCGGCAACGCCAGCAGGCGCAGCGGACGCTGGCCGCCGCGTTGCTCGAAGCGCGGCTGCATCAGCCACAGTTCTTTCATCACCGTGTCGTAACGGCGCGGAATGGCAAGCTGCGCGCGCTGCCGTTCCAGCACATCGTCCATCGCCGCGTGCATCGCCCCGATCGGACGTTCGCCCGCTTCCTGCCTGGCTTTCCACGCCGCCAGCACTTCATGCCACAACAGGGCGGCAAACAGGAATGCAGGAGACGTGGCTTTCTCTTCGGCGATGCGCTGGTCGGTGTTCTGCAAGGCCAGCATAACGAACTTCTCGCCCATCGGCTGTTCGAGAATCACATCCAGCATGGGCAACATACCGTGGTGCAAGTCCATCGCACGCAGTTTCTTGATACAAGGCATCGCGTGGCCGGACAACAACAGCTTGAGCATCTCGTCGAACAACCGCGCCTCAGGCACGTTGCTCAGCAGCTCCTTCATCTTGAAAATCGGGGCGGCAGTCGCCGGGTCAATTTTCATACCCAGTTTGGCCGAGAGCCGCACAGCACGCAGCATGCGCACCGGATCTTCGCGATAGCGCACTTCCGGATCGCCGATCATGCGCAGGGTGTTGGCGCGAATGTCTGCATAACCGTTGTGGTAGTCGAAAATCTCTTGAGTGGAGGGATCGTAGAACAGCGCATTGGCGGTGAAGTCGCGCCGTGCCGCATCCTGTTCCTGGTCGCCGAATTCGTTATCGCGCAGGATGCGCCCGTGTTCGTCGGTCTCGGCATCCTCTGCCTCAATGGCGCGGCGGAAGGTGGAAACCTCCACCGTCTCTTCGCCGAACATCACATGCACCAGACGGAAACGCCGTCCTATGATGCGCGCGCGGCGAAACACGCGTTTGACTTCTTCCGGAGTGGCATCGGTAGCCACATCGAAATCCTTGGGTTCGCGATTCAGCAGCAGGTCGCGCACCGCACCGCCGACCACAAACGCCTGAAAACCTGCGGCTTGCAGTCCGTCCGTCACCCGCAGCGCGCCGTAACTGATGCCGTCGCGGCTCACTTTATGCGCTTCATACGGAATCACATGCGCCGCCCCTACCACTCGTACCGGCGGGGTATTGCCAAACACCCGTTTAAACAGTCTTTTTATCATTATCAGTAAAAGTTGAAATCGCCGCGAAGGCGGCGATTCACTGTACATCCTCCACGGAACGATTATACACCGCCCCCTCTCCCCCGCCGTTCAGCGAAGCGAGATGACTGCCCAGCCTTGTTTTTCGGCATGAGCACGCAGGGTGGCGTCGGGATCGACCGCGACCGGATGCTTTACCTTGGCCAGCAGCGGCAGATCGTTGAGGGAATCGCTGTAAAACCACGAGTCATTGAAGCTGCCCCAGTTCCAGCCGCGTTCGGCCAGCCAACTCTCCATGCGCAGCACCTTGCCCTCGCGAAAACTCGGCACCCCGGCAACCCCGCCGGTGAATTCGCCGTCCTTCTCTTCCGGATCGGTAGCGATCAGGTTCTCCACGCCGAATTCGCGCGCGATGGGTGCCGTCACAAAACTGTTGGTGGCAGTGACGATCACGCACACATCACCCGCGCTCTTGTGTTTCGCCACCAGTTGGCGTGCCTTGTCGCCCATCATCGGCCGCACCTTGCGTCGCATGAACTCCTCATGCCAATCGTCCAGCACGCTGCGCGCATGGCGCGACAGGGGCTTCAACTGGAAATCGAGGAACTCATGGATATCAAGCGTGCCCGCCTTGTACTGCTCATAGAACGCAATGTTTTTCGCCTCGAACAACTCACGGTCGAGCACGCCCTGTTCGATCAGGAATTGCGACCACTCGAAGTCGCTGTCGCCGCTCAACAGGGTATTGTCCAGATCGAATAAAGCCAGATTCACTACACTCTCCTAAAACAAGAAGCCAGGCCGTACGCAACGTGACCTGGCTTCCGAACATCCATTACCTGACAGCTAAAATGCGTAGCCAATACCGAACGAAATCACCGGGTAGTATCTGAAGTTCTTCAGGCTATCATCCAAATCGCTTTGGGCCTTCGCAAGGTCGGTGCCGGTTGGGCCACCCGCACCACTCGTCAGTGTCGACTTGGGCTTGCCTTGGAACAAGACACCAAAGTCAGACTTGAATGACAATCCCGAGTTCTTTGCTTGTCCGCTCCAGCCAAAACCCAGGTAAGGCGCGACCTTGTTGAAAGTCACAGTAGAATTCATCGTACCAGTATAAAGAAAGCCATTAATTGTGTAACTGCCATTGGAAGTCAGGTCTACCTTGTTATTGTTATAAACCAGTCCTGTCGTGAGATGGGTCACGCCATTGAACAGGTGCCAGTCCAGCAACAGGTCGGCGCTGGATAATTTCAGTTTGCCCTCATAGTTCACCGAATTTGAAGTGGTAGTGTAGGTCTTGCTGAACTGGTTCAACCCCACTCTTGTCACGACAGACGAGTCCGCTGCCTGAAATCCCACATCCAGTCCATAACCCAACGTGGATACATGCACATCGACATCATTACCTGCAAAAGCAGGCACCGAGAGTACTGCCATCACTGCCGCGAATAAAATTTGCTTCTTCATAATGCTGTCACTCCCCTGTCAGAAAACACAATTAATTATCGGTTCTATCAGTTTGAGGCGCCCTCCGCGGCGGATTCTCGCAGATTTGCGCGGGAACGACTACCCAACCTGATCGCCGCGCATCACTTCCTTCAGCAGCGGCACCGAGGCGGCGCGCTTCAGGCGCAGGCAATGCTCGTCCAGGGCATCCAGCGTCGCCAGCAGGGCGGGCAAGTCGCGGCGTCCGTGGCGCAGCAAATAGGTGGTCACCTCGCCGGGTAAATCGAATCCGCGTGCCTGTGCATGCTGTTTCAGGGCCTGCGCTTTCTCGTCATCGTTCAGTGCATGCACCTGATACACCAACCCCCAGCCCAAGCGGGTACGCAGATCGTCGCGCAATGTCAGGAAAGCCGGTGCCTGCGTGCCACTCACCAGCAACATGCCGCCGCTTTCGCGCTGCCGGTTATACAGGGCAAACAAGGCAATATGCGCCGTATCATCCAGCGTCTCCACCGCGTCCACGGCCACGACTTGCGCAGCCTCCGGCACTTCACCGCTGGCGTAGACCGCCGACTGGCCCATTGCCCGTGCGTGCCCGACCGCCGCCTGCAGCAAATGACTCTTGCCGCTGCCCGTCTCGCCCCAAAGGTACAGGCCGCGTTCGCCCTTCTCCGCAGCCAGAGCATGGCGCAGCGCAGTCAGCAGTTCGACGTTGCGCCCGGCAACGAAGTTATCCAGCGTGGGGATCCATTCGGGGGCGATGCCCAATAACAATTGGGTCATTGCCGGTTGCCTGTGTTGCAGGCTTGATAGCGGCCCGGCACGTGGCGCAGGAAGACAGCGTTGGCCGAGCATTGCACGGGAGCAAAGCGGGATGAGGTCATTTCGGGTAAAATTCGCGGCTTGGAAACGTGCTGCACTTTACCTTTAAGAAAGCGAGAACTCAACTTGATCACCCCCACCAACAGCCTGTCCTACCGCGATGCGGGCGTCGATATCGACGCGGGCGACCAACTGGTCGAGAACATCAAACCCTTTGCCAAGCGCACCATGCGCCCCGAAGTGCTGTCCGGTATCGGCGGTTTCGGCGGTCTGGTCGAGATCTCGAAGAAATTCAAGGAACCGGTGCTGGTATCCGGTACCGATGGCGTGGGCACCAAGCTGAAGCTGGCCTTTGAACTGAACCGCCACGACACCGTCGGCATCGATCTGGTGGCCATGAGCGTGAACGACATTCTGGTACAAGGCGCCGAACCCTTGTTCTTCCTCGATTATTTCGCCTGCGGCAAGCTGGATGTGCCCGCCGCCACCGAAGTCATCAAGGGCATCGCCAAAGGTTGCGAAGATTCCGGTTGCGCATTGATCGGCGGCGAGACCGCCGAGATGCCCGGCATGTATCCGGTGGGCGAATACGACCTTGCCGGTTTTGCCGTGGGTGTGGTGGAAAAGAGCAAGATCATCACCGGCGAACATATCGTCGCGGGCGACGTGGTGCTGGGGCTGGCTTCCAACGGCGCACATTCCAACGGCTACTCGCTGGTGCGCAAGATCATCGAACGCAGCAAACCCGACCTGAACGCCAAATTCGACGGCGAACGCACGTTGGCCGACTGCATCATGGCTCCCACCCGCCTTTATGTGAAACCGATGCTGAGCCTGATGCAACAGCTCACCGTGAAAGGCATGGCACACATCACCGGCGGAGGCATCACCGAAAACGTGCCGCGCGTATTGCCGCAGAACGTGGTCGCCAACATCGACAGCAAGACCTGGCAGATGCCCAAGCTGTTCCACTGGCTGCGCGAAGGTGGCAACGTCGAGGCGCAGGAAATGTTCCGCACGTTCAATTGCGGCATCGGCATGGTAGTGGTGGTTGCTGCGCAAGATGCAGATGCGGCAATCAAACACCTGCAGGCCTCAGGCGAAACGGTGTCGCGCATCGGCGTCATCCGCGCGCGCAACGGCAACGAACACCAGACCCAGGTACGTTAACAACCGTGAAACGCATCGTCATCCTTATCTCCGGTCTCGGCAGCAATATGCAGGCTTTGCTGGAAGCGAAGCTACCCTGCCAGGTCGCGGCGGTCATCAGCAACCGCGACGATGCACAGGGACTGGAGATCGCCAGGATGCGCGGCATCCCGACCTTCGTGATACCGCACAAGAACTATCCCGACCGCGCCGCCTTTGATGCCGCATTGGCCGAAGCCATCGACAGCTATTCTGCCGACCTCATCGTGCTGGCCGGATTCATGCGTATCCTGACGGCGGGTTTCGTCGAGCGTTATCGCGGCAAGCTCATCAACATCCATCCTTCGCTGTTGCCAGCTTATCCCGGCATCGATACGCATGAACGCGCGCTGCAGGACGGCGTCAGGATACACGGCTGCTCCGTGCATTTCGTTACGCCCGATCTGGATCACGGCCCCATCATCATCCAGGCGGCAGTGCCAGTATTGCGCAGCGACACCCCGCAGAGCCTGTCCGCCCGAGTTTTGCTCGAAGAGCATCGCATCTATCCGCAAGCTGTGCGCTGGTTATGCCGCAATCAGGTATGGCTGGACGAAATCGGCCGCGTTGCCAGCGACCGTCTGGAACAGCCAGGCGCGGCACTCATTTCTCCCGGACTGGAATAAACCATGCGTTCATTCATTGCATTGTTGCTATGCGGTTTCGCTCCCGCACTGTTCGCTGCCCCGCCGGCAAGCATCGAAGCGAGTTACGACGTGATTACCAAGAGCGTCAAGATCGCCACGATCACCGAGAAATTCACACGTACCGGCAACCATTACCGTATCGAGAACGTCACCAAGCCGGTCGGCCTGCTTGCCCTGTTCAAGCCGGACACCCTTTACGTTGTCAGTGAAGGCGACATTACCACGCAAGGGTTGCGCCCGCAGAATTTCGTCTATAAACGCTCGCAGGACACGCTCAAGAACACTGAAGCCAACTTCGACTGGGATCAATCGACCGTAATGCTCAATGACCGCTATGGCCAGCGTGTCGAGTCAATTTCTGCAGGACTACAGGATCGCCTGAGCGTGGCCTACCAGTTCCGCTATGTTTCTTCTCTGCGCGAACGCAAGGAAGTGATCATGCACATTACCAATGGCAGCAAAATCGACAAGCGCCAATACATCATCCATCCCAAGCAGATGGTGACCGTACCGCTGGGTACGCTGGAAACGCTGTACCTGAGCACCCCGCCGGAAGAGGGAACTGCATGGAAGACCGAGATATGGCTATCGGTCGAGAACGGCAATTTCCCCTGCCAGATCACAGTGACCGAGGATAACGGCGACAAGCTCACACAAGTCCTTACCGCATTAAGCATCACCCAGTGAACCTGAAGCCGGATACCACACCGCGCCGCTTCGCAATTGCCGCCTCACCACACCAGTACTGCGCTGTCCTCACCGACATCCGCGTGTCGGAAGAACAAGGAGTAATAATCAATGCTGTTAACTGAATACCGTCTCGACCTGGTCATACAAGCCCTGCGCACTGCACTGAAAATGGAACACCCGGCCGATGCCGTGTTGCGCCATTTTTTCCAGGCCGAACGCATCGGCTCCAACGAACGCTCGCTGGTGGCGGATACCCTGTTTGGAACATTGCGCCATCGCCTGCTCCTCGAGCATGCCTGCACCGTCGACGACAAAGGGCAAGCCACGGCACGCCGCATGGCTTTGGCTTACTGGGTCAAATTCGGCGGATACAACCTGCGCGAGCTGGAACCGCTGCTCAAGGCAAAAGAAGCCGAATGGCTGGGCAAGGTGAAGAGCGTCAACGCCAACGAGCTACCGCTTTCCATCCAGGCCGAACTGCCGGAGTGGATCGTCGAAAAACTGCGCCCGCAACACAGCGACGCAGAGATTCTGGAACTGGGGCGCTCCATGCAACAACCCGCCCCGCTCGATCTGCGTGTGAACACGCTGCTCGCCGGACGCAATGAAGTGCTGCAATCCCTGCAGGCCGAAGGCATGGACGCGCACGCCACACCTTATTCGCCGATGGGCATCCGCCTCAAGTACAAACCCGCACTGAACAAGCACGCACTGTTCCTTACCGGCAAGTTCGAGGTGCAGGACGAAGGCAGCCAGTTGCTTGGCCTGCTGCTTGCCCCCAAACGCAACGACATGGTGGTGGATTTCTGTGCCGGTGCGGGCGGCAAGACGCTGATGCTGGGTGCCATGATGAATTCACAGGGACGTCTATATGCCTGGGATGTTTCCGAGAAGCGCCTGACCAACCTGAAGCCGCGCCTGAAACGTTCCGGACTGAGCAACGTGCAACCGCAACTCATTGCTCACGAGAACGACAGCAAGATCAAACGTCTGGCCGGCAAGATCGACCGGGTACTGGTGGATGCGCCATGCAGCGGCACCGGCACACTGCGCCGCAATCCCGACCTGAAATTCCGTCAATCTGCGCAAAGCGTTGCCGAACTCAATGAAAAGCAGGCGGCGATCCTGGCATCGGCGGCCCGCCTCCTGAAACAGGGCGGACGGCTGGTCTATGCCACGTGCAGCCTGTTGCATGAAGAGAACCAGGGCATCGTGCAGGCATTCCTTGCCGCGCATCCCGATTTCACCCTGTTGCCCGCAGGCGAGGTTTTACGCCAGCAACACATTGATTTGGCGATGGGCGACTATCTGCAGCTCACCCCGCAATTGCACAATACCGATGGATTTTTTGCCGCCGTGCTTGAACGCAAGGGCGCTTAGTCGCGGCGCACGGCATCAATCACAAAACGGTTCAATTTATGAAATAATCCGTCGATAAGCTGCGGGAGGCAACGAGCCGCTGATACTAATATGCTGTATGTTTCGCTGGAACCTACATGGATACATTTTCGATACGCTTAGCAATGCTGGCCGCCATGCTGTCTGTGGCGCCTCATGCGCGCGCATCCGGTTCCGAAGAGACGTGGCCGGAACTCAGCCTGGGCGACCTGATGAAAGTCGGCGTCGAATCCGCCTCGCGCAAAAACCAGTCTGTCTCCAACACCGCAGCCGCCGTTTTTGTCATTTCGGCAGCCGACATCAGACGCTCCGGATCCCTGTCCATCCCCGAAGCACTGCGCCTGGCGCCGGGAGTCGAGGCTGCCCGCCTGAGCAACAACAAATGGGCAGTTTCCATTCGCGGCTTCAACGGGCTCATGGCCAACAAACTGCTGGTACTGGTCGATGGTCGTGCGATTTACAACTCGCTCTATGGCGGCGTCACCTGGGATGCCGAGAACATGCCGATCGAAGAGATCAGCCGCATCGAAGTCATCCGCGGGTCGGCAGGTCTGGCCTGGGGATCCAATGCAGTCAATGGTGTCATCAACATCATTACCAAGCGCGCGCAGGACACAGCCGGCTGGCTGGTTGACAGCCATGCCGGCAACTCAACCGGAAAAGCTGGCATTGCCTTGCGCTATGGAACAAAGAGGGAAGACGGTTCAGCCTTGCGGGTAACGCTCAATGAGCAGCGTCGCGACGGCGGCAAGGAACTCGACGGTAAAGAGGCACAGGACCAGTGGAATGACGCATCGCTGTCGTTCCGTTACGACAAACCGGATGGTATCGATACGCGTATTTTCTTCAGCGGCCGGGTATTTGATTCCCAGATCGGCGATCCCTGGCTGATCCCGACATTCGATTCCGCCGCAACCTACAACCTTGCCCAGTATGGCACGGCGAGGCTTGTTCCTTACGTTTCGAAAAAAAATGGCGGCGACCTGCTTGCACGGCTTGAACAATCGACCGAAGGCGGCGGCGAAACACGCGTCCAGACCTATTTCGAAAAATTCCAGGGCACCATTGCAGGTGCAAGCGACAGCCATACGACCATTGATGTCGATGCGCAACATCGCTTTCCGCTCGGCGACGCACATGATGTGGTGTGGGGCGGCAACTACCGCCAAACCAGACACAAGGAACAGGTGGGAACGACCGGATTCCTGACTTCATCGCAAGCGGACATTACCGTCACGCTGGCCAGCGTGTTCGCCCAGGATGAATGGGCAATCATTCCGCGCCGTTTCAATGTCCAGGCCGGAGTACGGGTCGAAAAGCAGACATTTGGCGGAACGGACCCGCAACCTTCTGTACGTGCGCTCTGGACCCCGAACGAACAACAATCGTTCTGGCTCGCCTGGTCAAAAACGGCGCGCTCGCCCAGCGTGGCCGACCGCACCATGGGTGCGTACCCTGGCGCAATACCGTCTGCTCCGCCGATGTTGCTCTACGCTGCTCCCGGCGAACAATCCAACTTCGGCAACGAAAAAGTCCGCACCATTGAGGCCGGACATCGGGCGCAATGGACTCCGGCGTTCTATTCCGACTTGACCGCCTATGTGAGCAAGTATGAAGGCGTTTTCGGCGTCTTGAGCCAATCGACCACAACCAATGTTGACCCGGCATGTGCCGCAGCGCTGGCCGGGTTCGGCTTTACCGGAGGATTCGGCTTGTGCACAACACTGGAACGCGGCAATGCGCTGCCGGTGCGCACCCGCGGCATCGAACTGTCCACCGAATGGACTCCCTTGTCGGACTGGCGTTTGCAAATCAATGCCTCGCGCATGTGGCTGGATGGCGGGCCGGACAATAGCGGCATCGTTTACGGCAACAGCCCGAGCTACCAGGGTTCGATCCGTTCTTCCTACAACTTCACACCGGACCGGCATTTCGATATCTGGTTACGAAAAATTGGCGGATTGTCCAACACCGGTTTCTTCTCCGGCTCGCCGGGCCCCACACCGATCCAGGCGAGAAACGAACTTGATTTGCGCTTTGCCGAACAGGTGAATGAATCACTTGAACTTTCGCTCACCTTGCAAAACCTGCTGTCCAAACAGCAACTGCAGTTCTACCCGGACTACAGTCCTTCCCTGCCTGTCGTGCCGCAACGCACGATCTACCTGAAAGCGCTTTGGCATGGCAAATAAAGTGACAACCAGCCAAAAAGCACGGAAAGACATTATTGCTGTATGAACTCCGTGCTGCGCTTCCTGCTGCTGTTGCTTCTGCTTGCGGGTATGAGCATGCAGTGCTGCCGTGCGGAGCTTTCCGAAGTTCAGGTCAAATCTGCCTATGTGTTCAACTTCATCAAATTCGTGGAGTGGCCTGACAAAGCGATCAGGACAGGCGACAAGCTCAGGCTGTGCGTGATTGGCAATGACGAACTGCTTGCATCGTTAACCACCCTCAATGGCCGCAAGGTTGGCGAACATGAATTGCAGGTCGTGCACACCAACAGCGGCACGGTCTGGAGCACCTGTCATGTGCTGTTCATCGGCGAACACGAACAGCGGCGGCTTGTCCCCATCATCAAATCGCTGGGTACTGCTCCCGTGCTCACCATTTCGGACATCCCCGGTTTTGCCGAGCGCGGCGGCGACATTGGCCTGCTCACCCGGAATAACAAGATGCTGTTCGAGGTCAATCTGGCCTCGACACGGCAAGCTGGATTGAGACTATCCAGCCAGATGCTTAACCTGGCTGCCAACATCTTCGGAAATCAGTGATCATGAAATTCATTCCGGATTTGTCCAATTGGTCGTTGCGCAAGAAGCTCGTCTTTCTCATCACGCTGGGCAGCGCGATCAGCATGCTGGTCAGCTTCTCGGTGTTGTTCGGCAGTTCGCTGCGCAGCAGTCACAACGAATCGTTGCAACAGCTTTCCGGCATTTCCGACATTCTGGCCGAGAACTCGCAAGCGGCATTGGTATTCGGCGATCGTACCGAAGCCCAGCGTCTGCTCGAAACACTGCGGGAACATCGCGAGATAGAAACGGCGTGGATACTGGATTCCAAAGGCAACGCCCTCGCCACCTGGAATCGCAATGGCATTGTCAAACTGGTTCCCGACGACTACCGGGTCGCATCCAAACAGCTGCGCTCCGAAATCTGGATGAATAATGCCGACCTGTATCGCCCCGTGGTACGCGGCAACGAACGGATTGGTTACATCCTGCTGCAAGCGGATTTCAGCGAACGCTGGAACAATTATCTGGCCAATTTCGAAACGGGTTTGGCTGTTTTTGCATTGTCGCTGCTGGTGATCTATTTCCTGGCGACCCGCCTGCAGCGGGTGATCTCGCAGCCTATCAGGGACGTCGCCAATACCGCGCGCACCATCGCCAATGACAAGACCTATGAACTGCGCGTACCCCACCATTCGAGCGACGAGATCGGCGATCTGATCATGGCGTTCAATCATATGTTGAGCGAGATTCAGGACAGGGACGAGAGCCTGCTGCGCCATCAGGACAGACTGGAAAAAGAAGTGGCGAAGCGCACCACCGAGTTGGCCAGGACCAATGACGAACTGGCGCTGGCAGCAAAAATATCCAGACTGGGGTACTGGGAATATGACGTCGCCCGAAGGGAGTTCACCTTCAACGACCAGTATTACTCCCTGCATTTTGCCACCGCCAGACAAGTCGGCGGCTATCGCATGTCCTATGAGAATTTTGCCCAGCGCTTCGTCCATCCCGAAGATGCAAACCGCATCAGCGACCACATTCAACTGGAGCTTGATTCCGACGAAGCGGATTTTGTGGTGGAGACCGAGATCCGCACGCAGTGTACCGACGGCAGCATGCGCTGGATGAGGGTGCGTTTCAAATCACTGATTGACCATCAGGGACACAAATACAAGCTGACCGGCGTCAGTCAGGATATTACCGAAAAGAAACGCTCGGAAGAAACCATCTGGCAGCAGGCCAACTTCGACCCGCTCACCGACCTGCCGAACCGCCGCATGTTCCAGGACCGCCTTGAGCTTGAAATCAAGAAATCCAACCGCGACAGGTCGCCGCTCGCGCTGATGTTCATCGACCTCGATAAATTCAAGGAGGTCAACGACACCCTGGGTCATGACAAGGGCGACATCCTTCTGGTTGAAGCCGCGCACCGCATCGCCCGCTGTGTACGTGAATCGGATACGGTTGCCCGTCTGGGGGGGGATGAATTTACCGTCATCCTGTCCGAACTGGACGACACCAACAGCGTCGAGCGCATCGCACAGGCCATCATCAATGCACTGGTTGCACCGTTCCAGCTGGAAGAGGATATCGCCTTCGTCTCGGCCAGCATCGGCATCACGCTCTACCCCAATGATGCAACCAATCTGGAAATGCTGATGAGCAACGCGGACCAGGCCATGTACGCCTCCAAGAGCGCAGGACGCAACCGGTTCAGCTACTTCACCCAAAGCCTGCAGGAAGCCGCATTGAACCGCATGCACCTGATCAACGACCTGCGCACCGCGCTCTCCGGCGACCAATTCCGCCTGCATTACCATCCCATCGTCGAACTGGACAGCGGAATCATCCACAAGGCAGAAGCACTGATTCGCTGGCAGCATCCCGATCGCGGCCTGATCAATCCGGCAGAATTCATCATGCTGGCAGAAGAGTCGGGAATGATCATTGACATCGGCGATTGGGTATTCAGGGAGGCAGTTCAACAGGTGCAACGATTGCGCGCCACACATCATCCAAAATTCCAGATCAGCGTAAACAAATCGCCGGTCCAGTTCCGCAATGACGAACGCTATTTCCGGGACTGGATCCCCCATCTGCAGCAACTGAAGATGCCCGGACAATGCATCGCAATCGAGATCACCGAGGGGTTGCTGCTGGACGCCACCGCCACCGTCAAGAGCAAGTTGCTCGAACTTCGCGACGCCGGCATCCAAGTCGCGCTGGACGATTTCGGCACCGGCTACTCTTCGCTGTCTTACCTGAAAAAATTCGACATCGACTACATCAAGATCGACCGCAGTTTCGTACGCAACCTGACCGCCACCTCAAACGACATGGCCCTGTGCGAAGCCATTATCGTAATGGCGCACAAGCTCGGGTTGAAGGTGATTGCTGAAGGCATCGAGACGGCAACGCAACGCCACCTGCTCGCCGCGGCAGGCTGTGATTACGGCCAGGGCTATTTCTTTGCCCCGCCGCTCCCCGCGCCGGAATTCGAAGCGCTGTTGAAGACTTCTGCTGCTCAATCAAATATCCCCATCGCCGCCACCCCGCGGTAGCAGCACACATTCCGGCTTTAATCAATAAACACCGCTTCAGGCCTATGCAAATGGCGCTTGAAGCGGGCCTGTCAGGTCGCGTAGAATGCCCTCGGAGTTGATGGGTGATTTGGCAATAATAAATATAGATTCCGGCAGCGAACTAAAAAGCCCCGCAGCGGTGATATTTCCATAGAGAATAGCAATTCAGGCGTTATTTTTTGTTTCTTTTAAGCAGGCTAAGTAAGGGAGAAGCGCAATGGCAGGCAGCAAGCAATACATATACGAATTTGAAAAGGGTGACGGCAAGAACAAGATGTTGTTGGGCGGCAAAGGGGCGAATCTGTGCGAAATGACGCAGATCGGCTTGAACGTCCCTCCCGGTTTCACCATCACCACCGATGCCTGCAATGCCTATCTGGAAAAGAACCAACTGCCCGCCGGATTGATGGATTCCGTGAAGACCCACATGCAGGCGCTGGAGAAGAAGACCAGCAAGGGTTTCGGCAGCAGCACCAACCCGTTACTGGTCTCGGTACGCTCCGGTTCCTCCATGTCCATGCCGGGCATGATGGACACCATCCTCAACCTCGGTCTCAATGAAACTTCGCTGAAAGGCCTGATCAAGCAGACCGGCAACGAGCGTTTTGCCTACGATACCTATCGCCGTTTCATCCAGCTATTCGGCAAGATCGCACTCGACATCAACGACGAACATTTCGATGAAAGCATGTCCGCGATCAAGCGCAAATACGGCGCACCGCAGGATCTGGACCTGAACGTCGACCATCTCAAGGAACTGGCAAAAGAATTCCTCGCCATCGTGGAACGCCATACCGGCAAACCGTTCCCGCAAGACCCATTTGAACAACTGGAGATCGCCATTGGCGCAGTATTTGGCTCGTGGATGGGCAAGCGCGCGGTGGATTACCGCAGGCAGTTCAAGATCACCAAGGATCAAGCCAGCGGCACCGCAGTCAATATCTGCACCATGGTATTCGGCAACATGGGCAACGATTCCGGCACGGGCGTCGGCTTCACACGCAACCCCGGCACCGGCGAAAACCTCATCTATGGCGAGTACCTGGTCAATGCGCAGGGTGAAGATGTGGTGGCGGGTATCCGCACGCCCAAAGCCATTGCCGAGATGGAAAAGGAAATGCCCGAGATTTACCGCCAGTTGATGACGCTGCACAACCGGCTGGAATCGCATTACCACGAAGTGCAGGATTTCGAATTTACTATCGAAAAAGGCATCCTGTATTGCCTGCAAACGCGCAACGGCAAAATGAATGCGCGCGCCATGGTGCGCACTTCGGTGGAATTGTTCAACGAAGGTCTGATCACCAAGGATCGCGCCTTGTTGCGCATTGAGCCGGCAATCCTTGAACAACTATTGGTGCCGCAACTGGCACCGAACTTCCACGGCAAGTCCTTGGCACAAGGCCTGCCCGCCTCACCCGGCGCCGCATCCGGCAAGATCGTGTTTGATGCCGACACCGCAGAAGCACGCGGTCGTGCGGGCGAGAAGATCATTCTGGTGCGCGAAGAAACCAAGCCGGAAGACATCCACGGCTTCTTCCAGGCACAGGGCATCCTGACCAGCCGCGGCGGCAAGA
>CAYOJU010000071.1:0-15338 GCA_964404355.1 uncultured Sideroxydans sp.
GGAGCAAAGAAATGAGCGGAAATTACGGACGCATCGTAAAAGACGGACTGTGGGACAACAACATCGTCTTCGCGCAGATACTCGGAATGTGCCCGACCATGGCGGTGACCAGTAGCGCCACCAACGGCCTCGGCATGGGACTGGCGACTACGGCGGTACTGCTCGCCTCGAATGCGATCATCTCCGCAGTGCGCGACCTGATCAGTCCCGATGTGCGCATCCCGGTGTATATCGTATTGATCGCGACACTGGTAACTCTGGTGGATGTGAGCCTGAATGCTTGGGCGCATGATTTGTATAAAGTGCTTGGACTGTATATCGCGCTGATCGTTGCCAACTGCGCCGTGCTCGGGCGCGCCGAAGCGTTTGCGGCAAAATATGGCGTCGGCGAATCCGCGATGGACGGTTTGATGATGGGGCTGGGCTTTACCTTCGCTCTGACGACTATTGGCGGTATCCGCGAAATACTGGGTGCGGGCACCCTGTTTGCCAATGCGCACCTGCTGCTGGGGCCGTCCTTCGCGTTCATGGAGACGACCATCATTCCGGATTACAAGGGTTATCTGTTGATGATTTTGCCGCCCGGCGGCTTCATGACGCTGGGATTCCTGCTGGCAGGCCGTCGTGTTATTGAGAGTCGCCGCGCGGCGCGTGCTGCGGCCGCAGCGCTGCCTGAGGCGGCAGCAAGTTAAGAAACTGAAATACTCCCTATCCCGCTTGCGGGAGAAGGGGGTAAATTGCCGCAGTTAAGGAGAACATCATGCAAATCGCCGTCGCCTATTCCGAACCCGCGCAACAACTCTGGTTGCGCATCGAAGTGCCCGAGGAAACTACCGTGCAAAGTGCCATAGAGCAATCCGGCATACTGCGCAAGTTTCCGGATATTGATTTAACGAATTGCAGCGTGGGAATTTTTGGTAAAGTCGCGCAGCTTGATGCGGCGCTCAAGCCCGGGGATCGTGTGGAGATCTACCGCGCCATTACGGCCGATCCGGCCACTGTTCCTCGCCGTGTTATAGCCGGGGAGGACGACGAAGACTAACTCAATGATTCAGGGAACAAGATGGAATCCTCCGCAGCACTTGAACTCGCAAAACACACCCTCCTCGCATTTGGCATCATCCTTGGCATAGGAACCTTGTCCGGATTGTTGGCACGTCTGGCACGGGTGCCAGACGTGGTGGTGTTCCTGCTGGTCGGCATGCTGATCGGCCCGGGAATGCTGGGCTTCGTGGACATCAAGGCGGATTCGACTGTCAACCAGCTGATCCTGATCTTTGGTTCCAGCTACATACTTTTTGACGGCGGCGCCTCGATCAAACTCAAGGTATTGAAAGAAGTGTGGATCACGCTGCTGGTGATCGCCACCATTGGCGTGTTGATTACCGCATTCATTACCGGCATTGCTGCCTACTATTTCCTCGGTGTGCCGTTTATCGTCGCGCTGTTGCTGGGTGCAACACTGGCCTCCACCGATCCGGCAACACTGGTGCCGGTATTCAAGCAGATCAAGATCAAGGAGCGCGTGGCGCAGACCGTGATGAGCGAATCGGCTTTCAACGATGCGATGGGTGCGATCGTCACCTTCACTGTGTTGGGGGTGGCGATGGGTTCAGGAGGATTTTCAGCTGGCGACGCTATAGCAGGGCTGTTAAAACAATCCGTGATCGGCATCGTCATCGGTGGTGTGCTCGGCTACCTGGCCGCCGTGCTGATCTCGCATGAAAAATACAGTTTCCTGAATGAATTTGCCCCAGTGGTTACATTGATGGCGGTAATCGGTGCCTACATGGGCGCCGATGGACTACAGGCCAGCGGCTTTATGGCCGTGTTTGTGTTCGGCATCATGATGGGCAATGTGGACTCGCTCGGTTTCAAGCGCACCGAAAGCGAAAGCCACCAACTGGAAGACTTCGTTATGACCACAGCTTTCATCATGCGTCTGTTCATCTTCATCCTGCTTGGCACGCAAGTAAACTTCGGCCTGATGAACCAGTACCTGTGGGCAGGCATCGGCGTCGTGGTGATCTTCATGCTGGTGGCACGTCCGATTACCGTGTTCCTGTGCGCATTGCCGGATCGCCGTGCCAAGTGGAGTTTCAAGGAAATGCTGTTCATGTGCTGGACGCGTGAAACCGGTGTGATTCCTGGTGCGTTGGCAGGTATGCTGGTCGGCGTGAACGCGCCGGGCGCACAGATCATCGCCTCGGTTACTTTCATTGCCATCCTGATGACCATCCTGATCCAGGCCACCACAACCAAATGGCTGGCGAAAAAACTTGATCTGCTGGTCGAGGAATAGATTCATATAGGGTGCAATAACCTTGTCCTGAGCCTGTCGAAGGGCGAAGCGCATTGCGTGGCGCAATGCCTGCTGGTTATTGCTCCCCGCGGCTACCGGCGTTGCCGTTTAAAAACCATACAATCAGTGTCGCTGTTGAAAAACAGGCAGGACAGCTTGCGGTCAATTGAACAAATTGCAATTCGGTAGTGTCTCACTTCGACAAATCAAAGTAGCGTTCGCCTGACTCAGGGGTGTCGCCCCGTCATTGCGTATGCATGCCGACGGGATTCCGGGTTAACCCTAAATTGGTAATGCTCGCGACTATGGATACTTCTTCTGCAATCTATCTGTTGTTCTTTGCGTTCGTGTTGCTCTTCTATTTGCGCATCCGACTCAAAAGAGAGAGTTCGTCCGTCGACGTGCTCACCGAATCCATCGAAGCAGGCTTGATGGAGCCCTCGACCTTGCATCCCGAGATCGATCCCACGCTTTGTCTGGGGGCAGGGGGGTGTGTTGCCGCCTGTCCGGAAATTGCGATCGGATTTATCAAGGGCAAGGGCGTGTTAGTCAATCCGACCGTCTGTATCGGCCACGGTGCCTGCGAAAAAGCCTGCCCGCACGATGCGATCAAGCTCGTTTTCGGCACGGAAAAGCGCGGCATGGACATTCCGCAGGTCGATCCGCATTTTGAGACCAACGTGCCCGGCATTTTCATTGCGGGAGAGCTCGGCGGCATGGGGCTGCTGCACAAGGCGGCAGGGCAAGGCAGCAGAGCAATCGAATACATCGCAGAGCTCAAGGGCAGCAAGAATCCTTACGATGTGGTCATTATCGGCGCAGGACCAGCCGGTTTGTCGGCAACGCTGGGGGCGATCGAACGCAAGTTGCGTTATGTCACGATCGAACAGGAAACCTCCCTCGGCGGAGCCATGTTCCAGTACCCGCGCCACAAGATTGTCATGACCTCACCGGCGGAACTGCCTATCGTCGGGAAAATGCAATTCAAGGAAGTCAGCAAGGAGAAGCTGCTGGAGTTCTGGCACGGCGTTATTGCCGAGACCGGCATGAAGCTGAATTACGAGGAACGTATGGAGGATATCGCCAAAACCGATAATGGTTTTGTTGTCAAAACCTCCAAAGGTTCATACGAAACTCGCGCCGTGCTGCTTGCCATTGGCCGTCGAGGGACTCCGCGAAAGCTGGGCGTACCGGGCGAGGATTTGCCGAAGGTGGTGTATCGCATGATCGACCCCGAGCAATATCGCAACCAGCATGTCGTGATTGTCGGCGGTGGCGATAGCGCTCTCGAAGCTGCCATCTCCATCGCTGAACAAGCGGGAACGACCGTCACGCTTTCTTACCGGAGCGAAGCATTCGGGCGTGGCAAACCGAAAAATCGCGAACGTCTTAAAGAGATGACGGACAAAGGGCGGATCACGGCGCTGCTGAAATCGAATGTGAAACAGGTCAACAAAAACAACATTGTCCTGGAGCAGGAAGGGAAGAAGATCGAGATTCCCAACGATGCGGTCATCGTCTGTGCTGGAGGTATCCTGCCCGCACCGTTCCTCAAGCAGATCGGCGTGATGGTCGAAACGAAATTCGGCACCACTTAGACGAAAGGCTTGTGGTAAAGAAAGCTTTTGCCTTGCGCTTCCTTAAATTCCCGGGTTACTTTTTAGAAATCCCAGCGCCCACCTGCCGAAGTGAAATACCGGGTGGTGGTGGAACTTCGTTGCGGACCGCTGAAATCGATGTTTTGGTAGCCCAAGTCAGCATCGATAGTGAAGCGCTCGTGGAAGCGATATGAGCCACGCAGCAATGGCATAAGCTGCTTCGTTCGTGTACCAAACTGGTCCTTGAAGCTCGATATTTGCAGCGTCACATCCATCATCCAGAAGCTGTTGAGCTGGGTATGGTTGTAGAAGAAGAACGAATTGCCGTCCACCAGGTCGCTTGTACTGAGCGTTAAACTTCCCGACCAGACATCTCCCGGTTTGTAGAGGCCGCTACCAATAAGCTGACCGGTCACGCTCTTTTCCAATCCGCGACCGGGTATGGCTTGAATGAAGCCCTCAGGGGTCGGTACTCCGGTGTTCGGCCCGGTAGTTGGCGTGGGCGTGCCGCTGTCCGGCAGACCTGTCTGATTGGTCAGGCGAAAATCGCCGCCAATCTGCCATTTGTCGCGCCAGGGATACGTGATGCCAACCTGGCCCATGTTGGAAATGGAAGTTCGCGCCAGCGCGAGATCGCGCAAGTTACCGACCGAAATGCTTCCCTGCAAATCGCGGACCGAAGTGTAGGTTGAACCACTCAAGGCATTACGGATACTCAAGGAAGGTGTCTTGCGGTGATCCAGCATGAAGGTCAACGTGCTGTCAGGCATCAGCGATGTTCCTCTTGTCGACCCCATGAACTGCACTGCATTTACTTCCTTGAAATAGGTGTCGTAATCCAGCGAACCAAAAGCATTCTGCTTGGTGTCGAAATAGCGGAACTCAGTGCCCACTGCCCGCCGGTCGAGCACACCTTCCACCGTCTGGTTGATGGCATAAAACGAGAAGGCCCCTCTATCCACGCTCGCGCCAAAAAATCTCGGTTCGACACCTTGTGTATATTCCGCCAGTTTTCCCGCCACCGCGTTTACGCGCATATCCTGTGCATTGCCATAAGAACCATTTATGCCATCGAAACGACCCAGCACCCCGGCGCCTGTGGAGGACTGTCTTCCCACTCGCATCAGATAGTCATCCTTTCGTCCCTTGATCTCGCCGTAGGCTGCATACACCCGGTTCTGGCTGGGTTGATTGGCAAGAAAGTTCCGCGTGTCCACATCGCGGAATACCAGGCGGCTTTCACTGTTTTCAGTTCGATAGCGCTCATTGGCGTCTATGCTGGTGATGAGCATGGACTGGTCGGTCTGCGATTGCGAAAAAGTCGCTGTCGCACCATTGTTTGTGCTGCTGCCGGTAGTTTTGCTTCTGCCGAAGTAATAGCGCGACGACACACCGCCGAAAGTGGTCATGACGGGAGCCTGCTGTTTCTCAGTGGCAGCCGCAGCGGCAGCCATTGGAGAGATCGTGCCACTTTGCCCCGCCAGACCTGCCAAATGCTTCGTCACACGTGTTGATCCTGCGCCTTTCGGATATAGCTTCAGATACAGGCGATATTCAACCTTTGCCTTGTCGATCTGCCCGGCGCGTTCGCGCGCGACACCAATCCATTCCAGTCCTTCCTGCGTGTAATCATTGGGTGGCAACAGCAGCAGTTTGTTCAGTACGCCCACCGCGAGCTCGTTGTTACGGACCCTCAGCGCTTCGCGCGCCTGCACCAGCAAGGCACGCGCTTCCTTGTTGATCTTTGCTGCAGCGGTTTTTTGCGATTTTGAAGTCACACCAGCGGCAGGTTTAACTTCCGGTTCTATCGTCGGCAAAAATGGCAGTTGTTCCTCGCTGGCCATTCGCTTTTCCGGGTGAATTGTAATCACGAAACTACGCCGGTCCTTACCTGCAGCGACGCTGAATTCCGCCTCACGCTCGAACTCGACTACCAGCTTCGGCCTGGTCGCCTGAGCACGTGAGGTCACGGTAAAGCCTGGAATCAGCTTTGAGGGTGGCGAATTGAGTACTTGGCCATCCACCCAAATTTCGGTATTTGTCGCATCCAGTACTCGGTCATAAAAGATTTCCAGCGTCTTGCCATGACTCGTCGGGAAATGGCGTAAGTAATGCACCGGCCCGGTAAGTCGGATGGTAGCGACGATTCGCTGGTTTTGATATTCGAGACTCTTTAGATGTTCGAGGCTCACCTCATCCATCGGTTGGGCGCTGGCACTGTGTGCAAATGCCGACAACGCCAGAAGTCCGCAGACTATTTGGTACAGCCTTGGAATTAATTTGTTTGTCATCGCACTTCTCCAGTCTAAATATATTTAGCGCTGCCAGGTAAGCGAGTAACTGAATCTTGCGGGCTACATGGGGCACCGCTTCATTCGCGTGGTCATTCAATGGGTCAATTCGACCACCTCGTGTAACTTACTGTGTGGCAAGAAATGCAGTCCTGACTTGTCGTGGAGCGCTGATGGTTCCCCAACGTCACTCTTGTCATGTTTCCAAGATAGACCGGGGTCGAGTTGTGACAGGTCTTGCAAACCGGAGAGACCTGGACATGCAAGGCAGCTCCAGTCACCCAAGTGGCCGGTGTGGGATGGCAAGTGTTGCATTGCACCCCGGCATTGAATGGAATGTGATTGGACGGCATGCTACTGAGTGCACCGGACCAACTTGTATAGTTCAACGAGTGGCAAGCAATGCAGTCCTGACTTGTCGTAGAACCATTGTGATTTCCCAACGTCACTCTCGTCATGTTTCCAAGATAGACCGGGGTCGAATTGTGGCAAGTACTGCAAACCGGAGAGACTTGCACATGCAGGGCCGCTCCAGTCACCCAAGTGGCCGGAGTGGGATGGCAAGTGGCACATTGCGCCCCGGCGTTGAAGGGGATGTGATTGGCCGGCATGCTGGTAATTGCGCCTGTCCAGGTTGTGTAATTCAACGTGTGGCAGGCAGTGCAGTCCTGGCTTGGAGTAGAGCCGTTGTGATTTCCCAATGTCACTTTTGTCATGTTTCCCAGATAAGCGGGCGAACTCGTATCGTGGCAAGTCTTGCAGACCGGGGAGACCTGGGCGTGCAGGCTCGCGCCAGTGATCCAGGTGGCGGTTGTGGGATGGCACGTGCTGCATTGCGCTCCCGCATTGAACGGAATGTGATTGGCCGGCATGTTGCCAAGCGCACCAAACCAACTGATTGTTGATGTGTGACAGGTAACGCAATCGGCAGTTGTCGCCACGTGGCCGGCGTTTTTGCCGGGTGCATTTGATCCATCGTGGCAACCCATGCAAACCCCCGCGGGTGAAGGTCTGTTGTGCATGAATGGCGCGGGAAGCCATGCAAAAACGTTGTGGCAGTCATCGCAGTAGAAGGAGTTCCTGTCCAGGTAGGGCGATGTTTGATGGTTAGCCGGTTTGTAAAACTGGTTGGAGCCCTGAACGTGACAACCAGCGCTGTCGCAGGTATGCGGCACTACGCCGACGTGATCCCAACTGGCAGGAAGCCATGCAAAGGTTCGATGGCAACTATCACATGAGCCGGTTGCTTTCGCTCCGACGTTGTGGTTTGCGGGCCTGCCGGTGGTTATTCTGCCGTTGTGGCATGTCACGCATTGTCCCGGCATTGCGGAACCGTGGTTGAACAGCGCCCCAAGGAATGAGGCCGTGCTGAAGTGGCAGCTGTCGCAAGGGGCATCGGTCCTGACATGGTTGGTGGGTTTTGGTGTTGCCACAACCCGTTTGCCCAGCGCATGACAACTATCGCAAGTCTTTGGCGTGCCTTTAAACACATCGCCAACGTGACAAGTTTTGCATGTCGCCGTGGCGTGCCCGCCGGTGAGAGGGAATCCGGTAGACGTGTGATCGAAGGTGCTCGCGACCGGAGGCGTTTTGGCTGCCGCCTTCGCCGAGGATGTTTTGGCCACTGCCTGCATCGAGACCGCGGCCAGCATCAGGGCCAACATCAATGCAAGTACTTTGTCTAACAGGCGTCCTGGTCGTTGCATGATCCACCTCCAATGATTAGCAGTTATTTCAAAACGCTCCGTTGACTATTTCTTGATCGTTGTTGTTACGCCAACTTTTATTTTTTTCCAGTCATTACCTTCGTGACAACGTTCACATCGGTCGCCATAGGTGCCGTTATGCACGTCATCCTTGTCGTGGCAACCGCCGCATGCATTGGCCACCAGTACTTTTTTATCCATGGGCTTCATGTGACACGCATAGCAGTTGCCGGCGATCTTCTTGTGGGCTCCGTCCAGACTGAAGCCGGTTGCGTTGTGGTCGAAATCCCACGCTTTCCAGTCGCGCGCGTTGTGGCATGTCAGGCATTCCGTCCCCAGCTTGCGCTTGTGTACATCGTCCTTCTCGTGACACGACCAACAATCGGACTTGGCGTCCTTGTAAGTCGCGGTGGCGTGGCACTTCTTGCACTCCAACAGCAGGTGACGCCCAAGCAGCGGGAATGACGACATGCTGTTATGGTCGAAAGTGGCTTTTGTCCACGCGCTCTCGTTATGGCAAGACTCGCATTTATCGCCTTCCTGACCTTTGTGTTTGTCGTCTTTCTTATGACAGGCAATACACGTCGTCGCTAGCTTGTCCTTGTATAAATCGCCCTTATGGCAGCTCACGCATTTCGTCTCTTTGTGTTTGCCAAGTAGCGGATACTTGGTTGCCTTGTCGTGATCGAAAACAATTTCCTTCCAGTTCCGCTCGTTATGGCACGTCTCGCACTTTGTCCCGTACTTGCCCTTGTGGGCTTTGACACCTTCCTTCTTGTGGCAGGCATTGCAAAGTTTTGGCGTGTCCTTGAACTTGTTGTTGATGTGACACTTTTCGCACTTCACCTCCTTGTGTTTGCCCAGCAGCGGATATTTGGTCTTGTCGTGATCGAAGCGAATTTCTTTCCAGCTCTTTTCAATGTGACATGACTCGCATTTCGGGCCCAGCTTGCCCTTGTGCTTGTCGTCCTTTTTGTGACAAGCGTTGCATAGCACGGGGGTGTCCTTGAACTTGTTGTTGATGTGGCATTTGGCGCACTTCACTTCCGCGTGTTTGCCCAGCAGCGGGAACTTGGTTTTGCCGTGATCGAAAGTGACACTCTTCCAGTCTTTTTCCACGTGGCACTTCACGCAATCTGTTCCCAGCTTTCCTTTGTGCTTGTCGTCTTTCTTGTGACACTCGTTGCAATAGCTGGGCGCGTCGCGGTATTTCTTGCCCGCTTTGTGGCAGTCGGTGCACTTCACTTTCGGTTTCACGTGGCCGCCCTTCAGCGGGTAGTCGGTTTGATTGTGATCAAATTTGGTGTGGTCGAATTCGGCGATTTTCGCCTCGCGCCCCTTGTGGTCGGTATGGCATTCCTTGCACTCTTTTACGGGATCCAGGCGACCGTGGTAACCCTTCTTTTCCGCAAGATCCTTGCCTATCTCCTTGTGGCAATCGGCACACAGTTTCGACTGGGCGGCCTTGTCGAATTTCTTGTGGCACTTTTCGCAGTCCTTTTCTTCCTTGGCGTGGCCCTTGATGACGTCGCCCGGCATGACCATGATGTCTGCGGGCGCTTGTGTGGGAAGCGTTATCAGGAAGCTTCCCAGGGCGATCATGCGAAGGATATTTGTCATCGGTTTCCTCCCGGCGTCAATACGCGTGCACCGCGTAAACGTGGTAGAACGCGCTGAATAACATCATGTAAACCAGCGGGATGTGGAAGATGTGCCACCAGGAAAACATGCGCTCGTAGGTGCCGAATTGCGCTGCGTCCCGCACCGCATGGAGATAAGACTCGATTGTTTGTTGATAGTCATGTATCTGCTTTTCCATTTCCGTGCGTTGCGCAGGGCTGAAGTGCTGCTCGGCGGCCTGAGCCCGCAGTTTCCGCCGCACTTCCCGGGATAACGACCAGGACAGCTTCTTTGCCTGGAGGCCGATAGCGACAAAATTGGTGAACATGACATTCGGCTGCTTCGCGTAACTCTCCGCGCGCGCATGAAAGTCCTCCATGGATTTCTCCACCTCCGGCGCAAAACTGAATCTGGATTCAACGTCGCCCGATTGTTCCAATTCGGCGCGTATTTCGTTGACGGTGGTCAGGCGACCATACAAGCCGTGGTGGATTTTGGTGTAGAAGAAGCGGCCGAAAGTGCCACTGGCGGACACGATCAGCATGCTGAACATGGCGACCGCGGCGTTGGGTGAGCCCGTGGGGTGGAAGTACGGAATATAGACGTGGTATGTGGAATGAAAAATGATGGTCGTCGGGCCCAAAATTCCCAGCACCATGTGCCACCGAAACCAGATCGGCAGCGGCCCCCAATTCTGGAGAAACCTGAAGCGCTTGCGCGCTGAATAGAGCAGCATTACCAGCATCATGATGCCGCCGACCAAGCCCAGGTTATAGCCCGTATCGAACATGCGCTCGCCGGGCTTGAACAGCGTTTGCGGGTACAACACAAAATAGCCGAGAACTGTAATAGCGCCCGCAATGGCTATGAACAACAGCCACGGATCGCTTTTCGGTTTTGTGTTTGTATCTGTCATTTTCAGAACCTTCAGGCTCGCATCTGTTATTGATGCCTGTTCGGAGAGCAGGCATATTCAGCCGTTGAATACTTGTCACCATCGCGGTACTGCTGACACTCTTTCGATAACGACTATTGTTGATGCTGGAGGTATTCTGACGATGCAGGACTAATTAGGACATCAGCGATTCACAGTATTCGCGGCAAATCAGGCTGGAAAATTGACATAGGTGTTTGTCTTAGGCGGATGCAGAACTCGTTGTTGTGAAATGAGAATGTAGTTCGCTTTCCCGTTTTCCTGATGGAGCTATGCTGTCGCGAAAGACACGTTTGCCGGGTTCAGGGAGAAGTATTCGACGGTTTTGCGATCTGCAATTTCTTCAGGTGCATCACCAATGCCGCATCCATCATCGCCAGGTGCGTATCGAACCACTCCGGCAATCCTTCTTTCACATAAGCACGCACCAGCGGTAAATGGCCGCGTTTCAGGGTGCGGTTGAGCTGCTGCAACTCGCCCAGTACGCGGTGATGTTCGCCTTCGTGTTCCGGTAATCCCTTGTATTTCGAGGCGCGCATCAACTGGCCTTCAGTAGTGAAATGTTCGCGGGTGTGGTTGACCAGTGCCTGGAACAGCGCGGGGAATTCGGCATTGCTTGCCGCGATGAGAGCGGCCACCTGCGCGATGAATTCGCGGTGGGTATTGTCCATCTCGTCCATGCCCAGCGCATGGCGCGCTTCATCCCATTGTGCGGGATGCTTGCTCATGCCGCCGCGAGGCTGCCGTTCCAGCTCTGCGCGGCAGTCAGGAAATCCGCCACATCGGCATTCACGATCTCGATGCCCATCTTGCCCAGGTAGCGTTTTTCCTTGTCGGTCGGGTGCGGGATCAAAGCCCAACCTGACGGGTTGGCCGCGCCAAACATGATGTCGGAGAACACCATGCGGTCGGTGTCGCGGTTGAGGCGCATGCCCAGCAGCAGGTAGCGTTTGTTCTGGCGCATGCGTTTGACGAAAGACGGGATGGCGAAACCACCCATCAACTCAGTGATGTAATCGACGAAGTCGGCATCCGAGGCGATGTAGCTCGATTCCGGCAGCGGCGTGCCCAGCGGCTTGAACAGCACGGGCAGGCTGGTGTCCACGGCTTCCTGCTCGATGGCGGTGTAGTGGGTGCCGTTGTAGTTGAACAGGCGGAAGCGATACTCCTTGGCGGACATGCGCGCGATGCCGACGATCAGCGTGTGCGGCGTGGCGGCATATTGCTTCTGCAATTGGGTGTCGCGGTTGGCATCCACGATGTAAGGCAGCTTCTGCTGTGCCAGCCAGGCGTGCAGCGAGGAAGTACTCCATTGCGTATCGCGATAAGTTGCATCGAGGAATTTGTTAACCGCCGAGCGGCCGCGCTTCAGTTCCACATTCATCGCCGCGCGCGGAAATTCGTACATCAGCTTGGGCGCCATCGGCTGGCCGTTGTTCATGGCGATGATCAGGCTATCGCTGTCGGCGGGGATGGCCTTGCCCGTGGCCGGGTCGATCACGCCGTTCAGCGCACCCGCGCCCAAGTAGGGGACAACGTTGCCGTCGGACAGGCCAGTGAAGATTTGGTCGAATACGCTGCTCATGGGGATGACTCCTCTTTATGGTTATGCAGGAGTCATTCGCAATAATCGCGCCAGAGTGCCGATCCAGCATTGGCGCGGGTTACGGCGGGGTGAGGTTTGGAGCAAATGCGACAATGCCGGAAAACTTGTCGCACAAGGGTGTGGGGGTAGGGCGACTGACGTCATTCCCAGGAGAACTCATGATTGTCGGCCTACTGGCGTTTTGAGCCGGGCTTGTAGATGGCGAGAAGAATTGAGACCAGTATCATCAGAAAGTTGGCGATACCATACATATCCTCTTTTGCCTTGAGCGGCATATAGGTTGATAAAAGCTGACCCTGAATTGCGCTTTGCTCGGCAATGCCAGTGACTTGGCCGACTAGCGTGGAAATAAAAAAGGTGGCATTGATGAGGATCAATACCGCAAGTACAAGCTTGCCAGCAAGCCAGCGATGTTCGGTAAGGACATATTTGCCGGAAAGCGCAGTCAGGCAACCGGCAATGACCAGAATCCACATGCCGGGTATTGTGAGTGCCCAAGTGATGGTTGATACAAACTGGCGCTGGTGTGAGATAAGCACGGCATCCGTGCTGGCGCCGACAAACGAGTTCATGGCGATAAACGACAAGATGCTTCCCATGAACATGACAAGGCCAATGAGGTGCAGCACTTTGGACAGATTTCTCATTTGCTTTCCCTTTCTTGAGTTGTTGGCGCCCGCAATTTGCCGGCCAGCTTGAGCCCATCCCGGAAATTCAAGCCCATCAGGGTCAGTTGCACTACGCCGACAATAAGCTCGACAACCTGTACCGAGTAGAACATTGCATCGAACTCACCCGCAGCAGCCTTGCTGTTGAGAAATATCGCCGCCGGAATCATTATCAGAAGTCCATTGACGGCGATGATTGGCATGCGCTTCTTTTTCTGATCAAGAAGTGGTCCCTTGCGCGTCTTGCTCAGTGCAAAACCTGAGCCGCCCGTGGCAGCCAGAAACGGCACCAGCAGGAAAAGTCCGTACACAATCGCGTGTTTCACTCCGGCTACAGCCGCATGGTCCATAAACAATTCAGAGATCAGTGTGGAGGTCCAGAAACAGGCGATGATGAGCATCGCCGTGCTGCCTGCGACAGCGTGGAATATTGGTTTCATGATTTTGTTCCTTTCGTTGGAACGGGAGAATCGAGCCGTTCATACACAGCGTTCAGGGTCTGCAGGGTGTTCTTGAGGTCTTGCAGGGAAAGGTTGGAAGCAAGGTTGTCGGCCCAAGTCTTTTGCAAAGACATCGTCGCGGAAATTGCCTGGTTACCCCGTTTGGTTAGCGCGTAGAGTGGAGAACGCTCATGGCGCGGATTCGGAAGCTGGTCCAGAAATCCTTCTTCCTCCAGCTTGTTGAGCTGCTTCTGCGCACCCTGCCGCGTGATGCCCATGGCTTCGGCCACCTGGGGCGCAGAAAGCGGCTTTCCAGACAGCGATACTGCCCCCAGCACCTGCCAGCGGGCGCTGGTGAGATTGAGCGGCTCGACCATCTGGTCGCCTTTTTCCAGCAGACGCCCGTTTACGCGAAAAACTGCGAGCATGATGTCGGTCAGGATGGCTGCTTTGGTTGTAGGCTGGGTTGTCACAATGGAGTCCTCTGTGGCTAGTCGGGCATTAAATGTGTGTGTAAAAGCATATACATCGACAACCAGTTTCCGCTATTGGAAACTGGTTGTCAAATATGTCTTGGGTGGACAAAACGGTTAAACACGGCGAGTGCGGGGGATATAAGTGGTGCTATTGGCGCCATGGTAAGGCGCAATGCGCACCCTCAGCTTGGCTACTTCACCAGCGCTTTGTCAAAGAACTGGCTGACAACATCCATATAAATTATGCCAAATCGTGGCGTAAAGGCTTCGATGTGCGAACCGCCGTTTATGGTGATGAGTTGTTTCGGCTCGTGCGCTTTTTCAATCAGCCTGAGTGCGTGGTGATACGGAATGACGGGATCGGCAGTTCCGTGGATGAGCAGAAACGGTGTGGGTGAAAGCTTGTCGATATAGCGCTCCGGGCTGTAGACGTCGTCCATCAGGCTGCCGGCGCTGGAGACTTTATCGCTGGCGATGGACGAAAATGAAAAGAATGTCGATTCCACCACAATCGCTTTGACCCCCTGACGATTGCCCGAGCCCAACACATCGATTGCACTCGCGCCGCCCAGGCTTTGCCCCAGCAGCAACAGCCTGTCCGGATTTACATCCGGTCGAGCGCGTACGTAATTGACTGCGCTATTTGAGTCTTCAAACACTCCTTTTGGATCGGGCTTGCCTTCCGAAGCGCCATAGCCCCGATAATCGAACACGAACACGTTGTAACCGCGCTCGGGAAGCCATTGTACGAACGACCAATGTGCGGTCATGTTCTGCGCGTTGCCGTGAAAATGAATCACGGTACCCTTCGCCTTTCTGGGATCTGCATAACCCACGGCGGGAATAAACCAGCCGGTTAAACGTGTGCCGTCCTTGCTTCGAAACGAAACCGGCTCATAGGCTAAGCCGACATCTTTGGGGGTTGAATAAAGAACATTATCCGGCTGGTAGAAAACGTCATTCAGACAGCCGCCCAGGGCTAGTGACAAAAACAGCAACGTCATTATGCGAAACGATTTGGTGATGTGCATTTCCTGTCCTCGTGCAATCCAGCAACAGTGTGTAGATAACGTGCAACGCGCAGTGCTTACTGTAGCCTGCGCCCTAAATGGAATACCTGATCCACAATGGATACATCATTCCTATCCAGCATAGAAAACCCAGTAATGAAAGAATGATCGTCTTCTTGCGACTGGATGGCAGAGGGATGGCAATCATGATGATGCCCATGAGCAGGAGGATCGCGCCTTCGATGGATCCGGGCAGTCCGTGATCGCAGATTTCCCCGCTTCGCGACCCGTAACAGAATTCTCCATGAATCAGAGCATAGCCGCCGTTGTACATTGCCACGAACGCGAGGCAAATGACGACCCAGGCGATTATTCGGTACATCCTGGCTTCGCCAGGCGAAATCTTCAATCTGGCCAGAACCAAATCAAGCTTGCGGAAGCTTTACTCCGTTTCTTTTTCCTGCTTTTCAATTTCAAGGAGCAATCGGGTTGCCCTGTCTCTTTCGGGAGATGGCGGGAGTGAGGCTAGATCCTGTCTGGCGTGATCGTCCTGGTTTTCCATATCTCATTATTACTTGAAGTCTCTTCAAAACCAATTTAATGCTGACCTTGAATTGCTGAATTGTTAAAGCAACCCCTCCCAATAGCCGACATCCAGCCACTGATCAAACTTGAAGCCAACCTCTT
>CAYOJU010000072.1:0-13658 GCA_964404355.1 uncultured Sideroxydans sp.
GCCCTGGATTGTGATTCCAGTTGTCGTGGGTTCGAGCCCCATCAGCCACCCCATTCTTTAAACACCTCAGTGATAGCACTCGCTATTTTCTTGTAAGATCAATGTAAGCGTCACCTTAAACCTGTCATGAGCTAGATTTAGTCTCATGAAAAAACTACCCCAAGGGGGTGTCGATGGTTCATTTTGGCATGCATTCACAGACAAAATGCCAAACATCTTCTTACTATCGTTATAGTATCGCTGCTCCTATTAAGCAATGTCTATGCTAAGTAGTAACCGCTGAATTGATGTTCGACCCAGATATCCTGAAAAATCTTCAAGCGGAAAATACGCGCCTGATAGCTTTGCTCGAAGCTCACGGCATTGAGTGGCGTATCCCTCTCATTCCGGAAACCGCAAAACCGCCACCTGCACCAGATCCGGTTCTATCGAGTCTGAGCACCGATGAAAAGGTACTCTTGTTCCGCCGCCTGTTTCGCGGGCGAGACGATGTTTACCCCATTCGTTGGGAAAGCCAGAAAACCGGGAAATCCGGCTACGCTCCGGCTTGCGCCAATGAATGGCGTACCGGCGTATGCAATAAGCCTCGCATCAAATGTTCCGATTGCAGCAACCGATTGTTGAAGCCATTTTCAGATGTAGTCATTTACGACCACCTCGCCGGCGAACACACGGTTGGCGTTTATCCCTTATTGTCCGATGACACATGCTATTTCCTCGCAGTCGATTTCGACGAGGCTGAATGGAAAATGGATGCACAAGCCTTTTTTCAGTCTTGTCATGAACTGGGCGTACCGGTTGCGCTTGAAATATCACGCTCCGGTAACGGTGCACATGCGTGGGTATTTTTTGCCAGAAGTGTTTCAGCCCGGGATGCGCGCCGCCTTGGCACGGCTATTATTAGCCACACTTGTGCCCGTACCCGTCAACTGAAACTAACCTCCTACGACCGGTTGTTTCCCAATCAGGACACGATGCCTAAAGGCGGCTTCGGCAACCTGATTGCGCTGCCTCTGCAGAAAAAACCACGCGAGAACGACTGTAGCGTGTTTGTCGATGATTCGTTGCGCCCGTATTCGGATCAGTGGACCTTCTTATCTAACATCCAGCCAATGCCGTTCGAGGACATCGAGCCAACCATACTGCGCGCCACAGGTGGTACGCATCCGCTGGACGTAATGTTTATCGAAGAAGAAGACCACAAGGAACCCTGGAAGCGATCTGCACCGGTAACTAACAAACTGGCTGGCGTCATGCCCAAGTCGCTCAAGGTGACGCTGGCTAATCTCATCTATTTTGAGAAGGCACAGTTGCCGCAGTCGCTGGCGAACCGCCTGATTCGGCTTGCGGCCTTTCAAAACCCGGAGTTCTACAAGGCGCAGGCTATGCGCTTTGCTGTATGGGACAAACCCCGCGTGATTGGCTGCGCTGAAAACTTCCCCAACCACATCGCACTACCACGCGGCTGCCTGGACGCCGCACAGGAGTTGCTCAAGGAAAATAGTATCCGCTGCGATTTGACTGATGAACGTTTCGAAGGCCAACCCATTGATATCGCCTTTGACGGAACACTGAGACTCGATCAGGAAGCAGCGATAGCCGGAATGTTGCATCACGATGCAGGCGTATTTTGCGCACCGACGGCATTTGGCAAAACAGTAGTCGCGGCAGCAATGATTGCCAAACGGGGCGTCAATACACTTGTTCTTGTCCATCGGACTGAATTGCTGAAGCAATGGCAGGAACGGCTGCAGTCCTTCCTAGGCGTCGGCAAGGGAGTGGTCGGAACGATAGGTGGCGGCAAAGCCAAGCCAACCGGCATCATCGACATTGCAGTCATGCAGTCGCTGTCGCGAAAAGGTGAGATCAATTCGCTGGTTGAAAACTACGGTCATGTCATTGTGGATGAATGCCACCACGTCGGAGCAGTGTCGTTCGATGGCATCTTGAAGCGTGTCAAAGCGAAATACGTGCTTGGCCTGACTGCCACGCCATTCCGCCGTGATGGTCAGCAACCGATCATTTTCATGCAGTGCGGACCGATTCGTTATACAGCGGCAAAGCCTGACAGTGCACCGCATGATTTAGAGGTTGTACCATATCCCATAAATAATCAAATCGACCTTCCCCAAGAAGCAGGCATTCAGGATGTTTTCCACCACCTAGCCAATGACACAGACCGTACCGCCATGATTGCTGTTGAAATCAAAACTGCCTTTAACCAAGGGCGAAAGGTACTCGTGTTAACAGAACGTACGGAACACTTGGATGCCATCGCTACAGCACTGGGCAAAACGATCCCATCGCTTTTCGTGCTTCATGGTCGGATGTCGAAGAAACAGCGCATTTCGTTGATAGACGAACTCAATGGACTTCCACCAGATGCCCCTCGTGTCCTGTTAGCCACCGGCAAGCTTGTCGGTGAGGGATTTGACCACCCACCGCTTGATACTCTGGTACTGGCAATGCCGGTCTCATGGAAGGGTACCTTGCAACAGTACGCTGGGCGTTTGCACCGTGAACACGCAAGCAAGACCGACGTGCGCATTATCGATTTTGTTGATACCGGTCATTCAGCTCTGCTCCGGATGTGGGAGAAGCGACAGCGTGGATATCGTGCGATGGGATACGGGATCAAGAAATAAATTTGATAATCTGTAGCACTCAAGATGGTTTTTTCTCTAATTTTCACCTTATGAGCACACTCAAAAATTGCTCGCATTGACTAATCCATTGGATTACAATGATCACCATGATTACGATTGCCGAAGTGCCGGAATACATTCGCCAAGCGGAAAAGCTTTTAACTGAAGCTGAGCGACAGGATGTATTGAGTTATCTCGCAGCGCATCCAAAATCTGGCGATCTGATTGAAGGCACGGGAGGAATCCGCAAGTTGCGATGGGGAAGGGGTGGACGCGGAAAGAGCGGAGGGGTACGTGTGATTTACTATTATCACAGCGAACTGATGCCGCTCTACTTGATTACGCTGTTTGCAAAGAATGAGCAGGACAACTTGAGCAAAGCGGAGCGCAACGAGTTGGCGAAGATGGTGGTTGTTTTGGTGGAAACATGGATTGAGAGGTGAATTATGGGAACTACTTTTGACAGTATCGCTCGTGGTTTGAATGAAGCCGTTGCACACGCCAAGGGCAAAAAAGTGGGCGTTAAAACTTACAAGCCTGAGTCGGTGGATGTTTCTGCGTTGCGTCAGCACATGGGTATGACACAAGAACAATTCGCTGCAAGGTTTGGATTTTCTGTTGCGACGTTGCGCCATTGGGAGCGCGGTGATCGTACGCCACAGGGTGCTGCTCTGGTATTGCTGAACGTAATTAAAAGTGCACCTGAAGCGGTGAAAGCTGCACTGATTTGAAATTGGTCTGAAAGTTATAGCTTTTCGGTTTTTGTAAGATGCCTAAATGGGGGCGCATGGATATTGGCTTTGCGAGCTGGCCATCTTACAAATATATTAAGTTATGTGGTTGATTGGTGGGGAATGACGATCTGATTGTGATTCCAGTTGTCGTGGGTTCGAGCCCCATCAGCCACCCCATTTACTGCATTGATTGTTAACGGAATAAGGCTGCTGCAATCGGCAGCGGATATCCGAGAACAACTCATTGGCGGTTCGTGTTCGAAGGTCAGTTTCACTAATTTCCCGCCAAAACGTCGCAAAACGAAACCCCCATTGCAAACGGGTATTATCGCTTTTGTTATCTTGCGTAATTGCGTCAGGATGCAGCCCCATGTCCTGTACAGGAGACTGTCAATACAGAGGAAATGTTTAGTGCAAAGCAGCTGAGCGACTGTTTCCCAGCACCAGTTCTCGATAAACCAGGGCCTGAATAGCGGCAGTTTTAATCTTGTGAAGATTCCATGCCTGACGGCGTGCATCGGAGTGAGGTTCATAATTGACCCACTGCAGCTGAAGCAGCTTTTGCACTTCCGCCTCATTGATGGCTTGCGACAGCAACATCTTGTTCGGCTCATTGCTGATCAGGATGCGGGCAGCATCAGGAAGAACCATCTTCATCCTGGTAAGGAATTGGATGCCGTCCATATCGGGTAATGTTTGTGCAGCGATGACAAGGTCACAAGGGTGTTTCTCGACATGTGCCAGACCGGCTTTTGCAGTATGTAAACTTTCAACTGAACATTTGAATTTCTTTGCGACGGATTCATGTTGTATTTCCTGTTGAATCGCGCCGTATAAGCTCTCGTGCCCATTTTCGTCTGTCAGCTCACGCGAAATCAATCTAAGCAGGTAATCATCACCATTGACCAGAACGATCTGAAAGGGAATGTCTTCTTGAACTATTTGTAAAGCAGCGAGATTGTCTGGTTGTTCAGTTAACTGGTGACGTTTTTTCAGAAGGGCATCACGATATACCAGAGCTTGGCGGATGCTGCATAACAGCTCGTCTTTTTTCCATGGTTTTGCGATGAAGCGGTAAACATGTGTTTCGTTGATGGTGCGTATCAGCGCATTGATATCGGCTTCACCGCTTAACAACAAAAGAGATGCATCCGGCTGCAGCAATCTGAACTGTTTGAGAAATTCGAGGCCATTCATATCAGGCATCAGGTAATCAGCCACCACCATATCCAACGGGTTATTTTTGCTGTACTCAAGCGCGGCTGCGGGGTTGTCGAACGCTACAATTTCAAAGAATTCCTTTAATTCGCGCCTAAGTGAATTAAGTACGTTTTGCTCATCATCGACCAGTAATACCTTTTGCATGATTCCTCACTGAGCAAACAAATACAGAATTCGAGTTGAAAATATTTTCAAGCAGCACATTCAATGCAAATTGATTGGTTTCAACTACAGTCGGCGCTGTTTTCCCCTGCAAATTTATATTATTGAGCCTTTGCATCATATCCACAACAAACCCGGATGCAAAGCATAACGCTTTGCTCGTATAAGTATCTAGACAATATATAGATCATATATAGGCAATATATAGGCAATCATCAAACTTGCGGCTCGTATACGGTAGTTCTAGACTCGCAAGTCCGATCAGGGATGCAATCGCATACCTGCTCAGAAAAAAGTCTGAAACAAATTTTACAGGATTGACAGGCAAACACAGCGGCAAGTATCCAGAGTACACATGCTTAACTGATCAGACACAGTTGCGTACACCAGGCACGGCACGGGCGTGATTGCTCAGATTTACAGCCGGGCTCTTCGATCAACAGCAATATTTCGGGGGGATCATGAATACCCAGAAATACCAACCTGCCTTGACAGCCGAATCCGATAGCGGATTAAAAGTAAGCCAGCTCACCAGGATTCGCTTGATCAGAAAGTTCCAGCGCTGTGAAGGAAATGTCGATTGCTGTGCTTCCGCTTACACAAGGGTGTGCAAACAGTTCGAATGCCTGTGGCGCGATGAATGTCTGACTTTGGCGAGGGAAGAAGCGTTGTAACAAGACGGCCATGAACGATTTTCGCCCAGTTGAGCAAACCGCTTCTGACGCCAGCACCCTGCGTCGGCGCGCAGAAGAGCGCTTGAAGAAAGAGCTGGCGATAAAGAATTTGTCTCAACAGTTTGATGTCGGGAGGCGGCTGTACGATCAGCGCATCAACCAGATCGAAATCGAACTACTGACTGATGAATTCAACAAGCTAAAGCAAAAGATTTCACCGCAAAGCAGCAGCCAACAGGTACTGGATTCTTCATTACCCAGCTACCTGTTCCTGGATCACGACAGCAGGATATGCGATGCCAAATTCCATGGCGCAACTCGCGTCGACACAAAAAAACGCAAGTGGCTCGGACGGTCACTGAGTGAATGCATCCAGCAAGGAACCTCTGAGATGTTCCTTGCCTTTTTGCATGACGTATTCGAATCGGATGAAAAAAAATGCTACCAATTGTCATTCGACCAGACGATCAGCAAAAACATTCTAGGGGTGAGATTGCCGCTATATGCTTCGATTGAGGCAGTTGCAGATGACGAAAAACAGATATGTTTGGTTGTGATAGAGGATATCAGCACGCGAAAGATTGCCGAGGAGCGTGAAAAGGCGAGCGATGCGGCCCTGGCCATGCTGAACAGGACTATTGCTGCAAGCCGCAACGAGATATTCATGTTCGATGCGCAAAGTCTTGGCTTTACTTTCGCCAATCAGCGGGCTTTGGAGAATCTTGGCTATACGATAGAAGAGTTGAGGTGGCTTACACCCGCTGATATTCAGGCTCACGTATTCAATCAGGAAATGGATAATCATATTTCCTACCTGCTGAGTCACAAACAGAGTGTCAGAAAGTTCAATGCGGTGCATCTGCGCAGAGATTGCAGCATGTATCCGGTAGAAATCTATTTGCAGCTTTTTGAACGTGATGCGGGCAGTTATTTTATTGCCATTGCGCAAGATATCACTAGCCAGACGGCTGCGGAGTCGAAGCTGAAATCCATAGTGGAATCAGCCGATGCCATCATTTGGGCCACCGATGTGGATTCAAAACTGGAGTTCCTGTCTGATCAAGTGAGAGACATACTGGGCTACAACGCAGAACAGTTCATCGGGACCTCGCTGGTAGATATGATCGATACCGGATATTTCCACCAGTCGGACAAAGACAGACTGGTTGAAGGATTCAAGCAGGTTCTCATGGGCGGCAACAGGGTGAGTGATTTGCGCTGTCGTGCCAAACAGACCGATGGAACCTGGCGCTGGTTTAGCATGAATATGACGCCAAACAGGTCGGTGGATGGTGAAATCAGTCAGGTAGTCGGTGTGATGCATGACATTCACGCGCAAAAACTGGCAGAAGAGGCTTTATTGCAATTGAATCAGGAACTCGATTCGCGTGTGAGGGAAGAGATTCAGAGAAACATGGAGAAGGATTTGCTGTTGCAGCGCCAATCCAGATTGGCTGCCATGGGAGAAATGATCGGCAATATTGCGCACCAATGGAGGCAACCAATCAACTCACTGGGTTTGATTCTTGGCGATCTGGAAGATGCTGCACTTTATGGCGAGTGCGACCTGACTTACATCAAAACTGCAGTCGGCAAATCAAAAAATATCATTCAGAAGATGTCCAGTACGATAGACGATTTCCGCCATTTTTTCCGGGCGGACAAGAGTCCCGGTGCATTCAGTCTCAAACATGTGACCGACGAGTGCATCAATCTGGTCGAGGCGGCGATGAAAAATAACAATATCAACATTGTCGTCCAATGCGAGCGTGATGTCGTCGTTAGCGGGTATGCCAATGAATATTCGCAGGCTTTGATGAATATATTGAGCAATGCGAGGGAAGCGATTATCGAGCGGAATGTTGCCGACGGCAGAATAGATATCGAGATCGGCGAGGACGGTGATTATGGCATCCATACCGTGACCGATAATGGTGGCGGCATTCCTGCCGAAGTCTTGCCCAAGATATTTGAGCCCCACTTCACGACCAAAGAACAGGGTGTCGGAATCGGTTTGTACATGACCCTGATCTCGATCGAAAAGAATATGCACGGGAAAATCAACGTGGAAAACATGGCCGATGGCGCCCGGTTTTCCATCTGTTTGCCTAAATCATGATCGGGAGATGAACATGTTATCCATTGAGGCACGAGAGAAGGCGAATTTGGTACGCAAACTTTCAATTCTGTTTGTCGATGACGATGCAGATGTCCGCGAAAGCATGACACATTATCTTTCGCGTCGGGTAGACAAGGTTCATACCGCGCAGAACGGGGTTTCGGGGATTAAATCATTCAGGGAGCTACATCCCGATCTGGTAATTTCAGATATACGCATGGGGGAGATGGATGGGCTCACCATGTGCCGCGAGATACGCGAAACCGAACCGAAGCTTCCGGTCATTATTATCTCGGCACATAACGACAGCGACATCCTGTTGTCGTCAATCGATCTTGGAATAACCAAGTTCATAGTCAAACCCGTCGATACTGATGTTCTGATGGACGCGATCACCAGCATTGCTCAAACGCTTGAACAACAGCGGAATCTGGAATATCAGCAGCAGCATATTGCCGCAGAGAGAAGCGAGACGGATTATGACAGCGAATGCGTCAAAAGCTATGTTTCACACTTTCTGGAAGACAACCATCACGAAGAGCTTTCCTGCGTCAGACACCTGAATATACCGAAGCTGGAAGTAAGCGGCGATTTCTATAGTGTTGCAAAACACGAAGGCGATTTGTATGTAATGCTGGCAGATGGTGCCGGTCATGGTCTCTCTGCCGTAATACCTGCGTTGCAAATTCCCGGGATTTTCAGACAACAAGCCGAGCGAGGTTTTTCCTTGCTGACCATCGCAGCCGAAATGAATCGCACCTTGCATGAGCAGCATATCGCCGAGCATTTCGTGGCAACTACCCTGATACGCATCAATCCAGGTGAACACTTCGTCGAAGTGTTGAATTGCGGGAATCCCCCGATGTTCATATTCGATGATAAAGGAGTCCTGTTACAAGCCAGTCATTCCAAATCGACTGCATTGGGTATGGTCGGTGAGGATAAGTTTTCGGTTGAAGTGGAGCGTTTCAAAATTAACCAGAACGCGCGCATTTACCTGTTTACCGACGGACTGGTTGATACGTTGCATGCAAACATCCCAAATTTCGACTATGTCGAATTGCGGGCCATGTTAGCAAATATACATTCTTCAGGCGAGTTCGATACATTGGCAGAGAAAATTCGTGAGGCTGCCAGGAATTACAAAGAGGATGATGTGACTTTGTTGGAAGTGCGTTTCGACTATGAATCAGCGAAGGAAACACAAGTCGAATCCTCACTTCAAAGTGTTCTTTCGAATCAGACAGAGGCGCCGGTAGTATTGAATCAGATGACTCTGCTATATGTTGAAGACGACGATATAGCTCGTGAATATCTTTCCCTCTACCTTGCTCGCCGAATGGGTATGGTCCATGTGGCAAAAGATGGCAGAGAAGGGTTGGAACTTTTCAGGAAGCATCGGCCGCAGATTGTGCTGTCTGACCTCAAGATGCCGCAAATGGATGGTCTGGAAATGGTCGATGAGATCAGAAAACTGGACAGGGATGTACCGATCATCGTAACCAGCGGATTCGGCAATGCCAAAGATACTGAAAAAATGTTCGAGATGGGAGTATCCCGATTCCATATGAAACCGCTGGATCCAGGCAAACTGACCGACACTATTCAAGCCTGCCTGCGTCAGGTTAATGCACTAAATTCGATTCGTCTGTCAGCATCTGCCTTTCAGGCATCATCTCTTGCTGTCATTACTACAGATCGGAACAGACGGATTATTGCTGTTAACCCGTCTTTCACTCATGTCACGGGTTATGGATTGGCTGAGGTTATCGGACAGAATCCAACGATGTTGAGTTCCGGGAAGCATGATGCCAACCATTATCAGACGATGTGGCAGGCACTGGAAGAATTCGGCTGTTGGTCGGGTGAGTTGCCATGCCAACACAAGAACGGGACCACAGTATCCGAATGGCTTACCGTCAATACAATGAAAAGCGAGGATGGGACTCCGACAGGTTATTACTTCATATTTTCAGATATGTCAGCACGGCAAATGAGTGAGGAAAAGGTACGGCAACTGATGTTTTTCGATAGTCTGACTGGCCTGCCAAACCGCGCGATGTTTGCGGACAAGGTTAACGAGATATTGGAGCAAACCCGGCAGAATATGGGACATCTGGCGCTGGTTTGCTTCAACATCGATCGTTTTTTTGTGATCAATAATATGCTGGGTGTGCGTGTTGGCGATGAAGTTCTATTTACTGTCGCCAAAAGGTTGTCTGCCGGTGTCGGCGAGGGAGATGTGGTCTGTCGTATGGGGGGCGACGAATTTGCTGTGTTAATGCTGGAAAAGGGTGGGCGCGAATCCTTCGAGCGGGCTGTGATCGAATTGTCCCACGTCATCAGCCAGCCCATAAAAGTAAACGATAAAGAAGTGCAATTGCGTGCAAGTGCCGGAATCAGCATCTATCCTTCCGATGGAGAAACCTATGAGGAGCTGGTCAAGAGCGCAAGCGGTGCGATGAACCATGCCCAAGTTCTGGGCGGGAATACGTATCGATTCTTTGACAAATCGATCAGTCAGCGCGAAGAGCGGCAGGCCTACCTGCAGCAAGGTTTCAAGAGCGGACTGCTGAAAAATGAATTTTTCATGCTGTACCAGCCGAAGTATTCGCTTAGTCGTCAGCAAGTCGTGGGAGCTGAAGCACTGGTGCGCTGGAACCATCCGACATTGGGGTTGGTTTCCCCGGCGGAATTCATTCCCATTGCTGAAACCAGCGGCGCGGTGATTGAGCTGAGCGAATGGATCATCGACAAGGTGTGTGCGCAACTTGCCGATTGGCGAAAGCAGGGGTTGTTACAGGTGCCTGTGTCTATCAATATTTCACCGCTGCATTTCTGGCGCGGAGATCTGGTCGGAAGTCTGCAAAAGGGATTGCAGACATGGAACATTGATACCGCAGCATTGCCAATTGAGGTTACCGAAAACGTTGTAATGAATACATCGGACCGTACACTGCAAGTACTGGGCCATTTGAAGGAACTCGGTTTCCAGCTGTCCATCGACGATTTTGGAACAGGCTATTCCAGCCTGAAATATCTTAAGGATATGCCCATCAGTGAATTGAAAATTGACCGTTCCTTCATTATCGAAATCCCCGAGGAGGGGCAGCCAGAAGACTTGTCCAGAACGGCCATTCCTCGCGCCATTATCCGGCTGGCGAACGAGTTCAAATTGGGGGTGGTTGCCGAAGGCGTCGAAACCGAGAGCCAGAAGAATTTTCTGGTAGAGAACGGCTGCGATGTGATTCAGGGCTATTTGTTCAGCCCGCCGATTTCCGCGAGTGAATTTGGTTCGATGTTGCATTGATTGGCACCGGCGCCAAATGGTTATTCCACATGGCCCCACCTGATCGGATGTGGATCCCGATCAGGTGGGGCTCTGATTTTCAACGCTCAGGTACGGTCTCCGAAATGCTCAGAACATTCCCTTCCAAGCCCGCGCTTCACATATGGTTGTTCACCGTTCTCCCAGGCTTCCCCTGCCTCAGCACGAATAATTCGTCAATATGAGCTGGATATACGCTCCTATTCGAGAATTCGTTGCCACATACAAGAGGATATCCTTGAATCGGAATAACAATATTTTTCGGGCACTCTAAACTTATGTGAACTGTGGCCGTTAAGTTAAATACTCAAAGCGGAACTTCATCCAACTAATAACAAATGAAGAAATCAGACATCTCAAACAATTTCGTTGCTGGCGCCATTATCAGCGTTGTGCTGTTCGGTGGACATGCGCTGTATTTCCACACAGCAGATGTGATATGGGCTGATTTGCTGCTATTCATTCTGTTGATGCTAAGCTGGGGTTATCTGGCCAGGCGTATTGATCTCGGCACAAAATCTCAAGGCCAGGCTGATTGGTCACAGCAACAAACGGAAGAAAAGCTCATTAATGAAAGCAATGCCTTCCACGTGCAGTTGGGGAAAGAGATTGTAAATCAGGTCAATCAGGCCAATACCGAATTAAGCAATACTCAGGCAATTCTCAGCGATGCCATTGCCAAGTTGGTGGAAAATTTCACAGCCATGGCAGATGAAATTCATACGCAACAAGCCTTGTCACTTTTCATCTCGGGTGAAAATGAGGCAGACCAAACACAGAGTACAAAATACAAATTTCATCAATTTGTTCTGGATACCCAACAGGCCCTGAACGAATTTATTGATAGCACTGTTCAAAACAGCACCCGCTCCATGGAGTTGGTTGAAAAGATGGATGAGATGAGCTCTGAAGTGGACGGTATTCGAGAGCTTGTGAACGAAGTGGGAAGTATTGCAAAACAGACCAATCTGCTTGCGCTGAATGCCGCCATTGAAGCGGCGCGAGCCGGAGAGGCAGGGCGCGGATTTGCCGTCGTGGCCGATGAGGTGCGCAATCTATCGGACAAGACCAATAAATTCAGTAGTCAGATACGCGGCCTGGTGGATGGCGTCAATAAATCATTGCACGAGGCAGAAGACTCAATCAGCAAATTGGCGACCAAAGACATGACTTATGTCATGGATTCAAAGAAGCACGTTGAATCCATGATGGGCGAGCTTGCCGAACTCAACAAGACGATCGAAAAAAATGGCGTCGAGCTAGGCCAGATCAGTACCCGTGTCGAACAAAATGTTGCTGTCGCGGTTTCAACACTGCAATTTCAGGATATGAGTTCGCAATTGATCGGCCATGCACAGATGCGTCTGGCTGCCTTGCATGAGGTTGCCGTTGAAATTGGTAAAAACACCGATCAAATCAATAGCCAGAACTACCTGGAACAACTGGCCGCCTACAATCGGTCATTGACTAGGCACGTAATTACGTTGGATGAAAAGAAATCCAGCCCGGTGGCTCAAAGTGATTTCAGTACGGGAGATGTTGAATTGTTCTAAGTAAACCTGAACAGTCGCGCGTTTCAGTAGCGCGTCCTATGGTAGGTGTTCTTACGTATTGATAAATAGATGCCCACCTTTCATTGTTAATATAAATCGATGAAGAGGGGCTTGTACACTATTTCCGGAGTAATTGAATTGTTCCAGACAAACTCTAATAAATCCGGAAAGTGCCCATTAACTTTTCAACTGACTGAGGCAAAAAATGGCTAAGACCGTATTGACTGTTGATGATTCTGCCTCCATTCGCCAGATGGTGACATTCACACTCAAGTCATCAGGATATACCGTCATTGAGGCGGCTGACGGTCAGGAGGGGCTGGAAAAGGCCAAGGCTAATGCCGTCAATCTGGTCCTGACCGATCAGAACATGCCCAAGATGGATGGTCTGACGTTGATCAAGGCTTTGCGCGGTTTGCCGCAGCATAAGTCCACGCCGATTTTGATGTTGACGACCGAATCCAGCGATGCCATGAAGGCACAGGGCAAGGCGGCTGGGGCGACGGGGTGGTTGGTCAAGCCGTTCGATCCGCAGAAACTGCTGGAAGTTGTCAAAAAAGTTATTGGTTGAAGTGCCTGGAGAAACACTCATGTTGATACCAGCCAATCAGCACCGCACTTCAAACTAGGAGAATACCAATGTCGATCGACATGAGTCAGTTCTATCAGGTGTTCTTCGATGAGTCCGCTGAACATCTGGCGAATATGGAAAGTCTATTGCTTGCTGTTGATCTTGACGCTCCCGATCCCGACCAGCTTAATGCCATTTTCCGTGCAGCTCATTCAATCAAGGGAGGAAGCGGCACATTCGGTTTTACCGACATGACCGAAGTAACTCATGTGCTGGAGACTCTGCTGGATCGCATCCGGAAAAACGAAATTATCATCACCTCAGAAATGGTTGATGCATTCCTGCAAGCCGGAGATGTTCTTCGTGGATTGCTGGATGCACACCAGAGTGGCGGTTTGGCCGATGAAGCTGCATCACTTGCCATACGGGAAAAGTTGCAGAAATTGACCACAACGTCAGCCGGGGTGGGAGCTACTGCGAAACAAAGCGATGCTTCCGCAGTAATGAAAAGTGAAGCGCCGGAAGTGACACCCGCTGAAGGCGGTCAATATGTCTATCAAATCCAGTTTGTAAAAAACAAGACTAATTTCAAGAATAAGGAACAACTCAATAATCTGCTGCAGGCATTGAGCGATGTCGGGACTATTGAGA
>CAYOJU010000072.1:13758-15233 GCA_964404355.1 uncultured Sideroxydans sp.
AAGGAACAACTCAATAATCTGCTGCAGGCATTGAGCGATGTCGGGACTATTGAGAACCAGAAAATCGAGACCAATTCAGTGTCGCTAACATTGATCACGAATTGTTCCGAAGAGGACCTGCGCGAGACATTCATGTTCTTCATCAAGCCGGAACAGTTGACTCTTACTGTTCAGGAAACCCCTGCGGCAGCGAGTAAATCCAAAACTGAAGACGAGCAGGGTTATGGCTTCTTCATAGAACCCGAACAACTTAAAACCGAAGCAGAAAATGCACAGGGTTATGGTTTCTTCGTCGAACTGGACAACCAGACTCAACCCGCCACGCCTGAGCCGGTTATCAATCCGGATGAAATCCCGCGTCGGCGTGCCACTGACAAACCACCCACTGCTGCGGTAGTTGCTGCTGAAACCTCGATTCGCGTTAGCGTTGAAAAAGTCGACCAAATGATCAATCTGGTCGGCGAACTGGTCATCACACAAGCGATGCTGACCGAGACTGTTTCCACCATGGATCAGGCGATGCATGAACGCTTGGTCAATGGTTTGGCGCAACTGGAACGCAATACGCGCGACTTGCAGGAATCGGTCATGTCGGTGCGCATGATGCCGATCAATTTTGTGTTCAGCCGCTTTCCGCGTGTAGTGCGCGACCTTGCGTCCAAACTGGGGAAGAAAGCCCAGCTCAAGACAGTCGGCGAAGGTACCGAGCTGGACAAAGGCCTGATCGAAAAGATCAGCGACCCGCTCACACATCTGGTGCGCAACAGCTTGGATCATGGCATTGAATTACCCGAGGAACGTATCGCCAAGGGCAAGGACCCGCAAGGCACCATCACTTTGCGTGCCGCTCACCAAGGCGGGAACATCGTCATTGAAGTGGAAGATGATGGTGCCGGCTTGAATCGCGAAAAGATACTCGCTAAAGCCAGGGAAAAGGGCATCCCTTTCAATGACAACATCAGCGATGCCGATGTCTGGTTGATGATCTTCGCTCCTGGGTTCTCCACTGCCGAAATCGTGACCGATGTATCCGGACGCGGAGTTGGCATGGATGTGGTGAAGCGGAACATTGACAGTATTGCCGGTCGCGTCGAGATCAGTTCCCGAGAGGGGCAAGGCTGCACCGTCACCATCCGGCTGCCGCTGACGCTGGCGATATTGGACGGACTGTCGATTTCAGTCGGCGACCAAATCTACATTGTGCCGCTCAGTTTTATCAGCGAATCCTTGCAACCCGGTGCGGCGGATATCAAACAGGTCAGCGGACAGGGGCAGGTTGTGCATGTACGCGGCGAATACGTGCCCATGATTGCATTGCACCAGGTATTCAATATCAAGCCCAAAGTAACCAAACCCGATGAAGGGATATTGGTGTTGCTGGAAGCAGAAGGAAAGAAAGTCGCTCTTTTTGTCGATGAGCTGGTTGGTCAGCATCAAGTGGTGATCAAGAGCCTTGAAACAAATTATCGCAAAGT
>CAYOJU010000073.1:0-4419 GCA_964404355.1 uncultured Sideroxydans sp.
ACCGCAAGGCGCTTGCGCTCAGGCCGGATTCCTTTGAAATAAACAACAATCTGGGGTCGACATTCCATGATCAAGGCAATCTGAATGAAGCCGAGACTTGCTACCGCAAAGCGCTTGAACTCAATCCAGAATACGTTGAGGCAAACAACAATCTGGGCGTCATCTTCAGAAAGCGGGGCAAACTGAGCGAGGCTGAGGCTTGTTACCGCAAGGTTTTGGCGCTCAGGCCGGACTCCCCCGCAACCTGCAATAACCTGGCGAACCTGTTTCGCCTACAGGGCAACCTGGACGAAGCCATTGCCTATTACCGAAAAGCTCTCGAACTCAAACCTGACGATGCCGAGGTATACAACAACCTCGGGGCAATTTTCCAGGATCACCTCAACATGGATGACGCTGTCGCTTGTTTCAGCAAGGCGCTGATGCTCAGACCGAATGATCCCGGAATACACAACAATCTCGGCTTTGCTCTTCAGGTTCAGGGGAAGCCGGATGAAGCCTTGAGCTGCTTCCGGCAAGCCATAGCGCTGAAATCCGATTTTCATGCGGCCAAGATTAATTTGGTGCATCTAATGCAACTGGTATGTGAATGGAAAGATTTGCAATTGCTTAGCGAAGAAGTACGCCGCAGCGTTCGAGAGTTGCCCCCCACGGGCGAAAATCGGATTCCCCCTTTTTCTTTTCTGGCCGTATCCGGCTCGACCCCCTCGGAACAAAAGCTGTGTGCCTCCAATTGGGCACAAGGCGTTTGCCAGAACCTGAATCTCAATCGTGAAGCAATGGGATTCAATTTCAGGCGGGAGCCCAGACAAAAGATACATATCGGTTATCTTTCGGCGGATTTCAGGAACCACCCCGTCGCGCATCTGATGGCGGAAGTTATCAAGATTCACGATCGCGAGCATTTCCGGATTTCCGCCTATTCCTACGGGCCGGATGATGCCAGCGGTGCCATGCGCAAGCGGCTGGAAAGAGCCTTTGATCGCTTTGTCGATATCCGCGAGTTCACCCACGAAGCCGCAGCCAGACAGATATACGCGGATCAAGTTGACATACTGGTTGACCTGACGGGTTACACCCAGTTTCACCGCAGCGCCATCCTGGCCCTGCGCCCGGCACCGGTTCAAGCAGAGTATTTGGGCTATCTTGGCACGATGGGTGCTGACTTCATGGACTACATCATCGCCGATAGATTTCTGATTCCGCCGGAACATCAAAGATTTTTCAGCGAGAAAGTCGCCTACCTGTCCAGCTACCAGGCCAATGACCGCCAATCTGCTATCGCCGAAACGCCGACGCGGAAGAGTTGCGGGCTGCCGGAAGAAGGGATTGTGTTCTGTTGCTTCAATCAGACATACAAAATATTGCCGGACATATTTGAGATCTGGATGCGGCTGCTGAAGGCAGTCCCGGGTAGCGTTTTCTGGATATTTGCACCCAACCCAGTTGCGATTTCCAATCTGCAGCGGGAGGCACAAGCAAAAGGGGTCGCGCCAGAACGATTGATATTTGCCGAAAGCGTACCCCTGGACAAACATTTGGCACGGTTGAAATGCGCCGATCTTTTTCTCGACACTTTGCCTTACAACGCCGGCACCACAGCCAGCAATGCGCTATGGGCGGGATTGCCGGTGATCACCTGCACGGGAGAAACTTTCTCGTCACGTATGGCTGGCAGCCTGCTCATCGCGCTGGACGTTCCGGAGTTGATTACCTACAATTTGGAAGATTACTACGCACTTGCCCTTGAACTGGCGACGGACAAAAACAAATACACGGGAATTCGCAACAAGATTATGGCCAACCGGGAGTCCGCCCGCCTGTTCGACAGCACGAAATTTACCCGTGATCTGGAGAATGTATATCAGCGAATGTGGGATGAATACACAAACTCGCCGCACTCGAACTGATTGAGCGCAATTCAGCCACACCACTTACTTCTTTCCGCCAAAAATGTTTAACTGGCTTAAAAAAATATCCCCTGTGTCCGAGAATCTGGTGAACTCAAACGACGCCGTGATCGCGGGCGAGGGGTCTGCGACAATGGCCCCCTTGCCAAATGAATACACTACCTACAAAAAGCGTGGCAATGAATTGCTGGCCCAAGGCAGGCTGAAAGAGGCTGCTCTGTGTTACCGGCAGGCCGTTGCCACCAATCCAGGATATGCCGAAGGCTTTCTTAATCTGGGATTTGTCTTAGAAGAAGAACAACAACATGCGGAGGCCGAACTCGCCCTCAAACAGGCTGTTCTGTTAAACCCGAAAATGGAGGACGCTTACTATCTTCTGGCGACCGTACTGCAGGCGTCTGGAAAACCAAAGGAGGCCATTGACAACTACAACATGGCCCTCGAACTCAAACCGGATTTTGAAATCGTTTACCGTGACTTGATCCTGGCTCTATTTCAAAACGAACAGCCAGACCAGGCCGAAGTAGCAATATCAAAAGCAATTGGCTTGTATCCGCTCAATGCAGATTTTCATTACTACCTTGGCAAACTATATGCCTACCAAGGTGAAACCGATAAAGCTATTGATTCCTTCCTGAAAGCACTGTCCATCCAGCCGGGATTTGCCGAAGGTCACAATGATATGGGGCTTGCGCTTCAGGCGCAAAACCGGATCGACGCAGCCGTTCAGAGTTTCAGGAAGGCACTCTCCTGCAAACAGGATTATGCCGAGGCGCACTGCAACCTCGGGACCGCTCTCCAAAGTCTGGGCCAGCTGGAAGCAGCCATTGCAAGCTACCAGAACGCAATCGCCATCAATCCGGATTACGCCATCGCGCACAACAATCTTGCGAGCGCACTCCAGAAACAAGACAAGCTGGAAGAGGCGATTAAGCATCTTCATGAAGCGATTAAAATCAACCCACGCTATGCTGAAGCACACTGCAATCTGGGCGTTGCACTCAAAATTCAGGGCAAACTGGAGGCAGCAATTAAATGCTTCCAGATGTCTCTTTCCATCAATCCGGATTCTGCGGAAGCACATAGCAACCTTGCTGACACATTTCAGGCACTGGGCAAGCTTGATGCCGCAATCGAGCAGTACCAGCAGACAGTTTCTCTGCAGCCGGATTCCGCCAAGACGCACCATAGTTTGGGACTTGTTTTCGTACAGATGGGCAAACAGGACAGGGCAGTCCAGTGCTTCCAGAAAGCCCTCTCTGTCGATCCTGATTACGCTGATGCGCATTTGAGTTTGGGCCTGAGCCAATTGCTGTTGGGAAATTTTGAACAGGGTTGGGCCGAATACGAATGGCGCTGGCAAGTCGCCCATATGCAATCGGCAAAATTCAATTGCCGACAGCCACTCTGGCTTGGCAAGGAACCTTTGTCGGGTAAAACCATCTTGCTTCATTTCGAGCAAGGCTTTGGTGACGCGATCCAGTTTAGCCGCTATGCAAAATTCATCGCAGCCCGGGGCGCGACAGTTTTGCTGTTTGTACCCGCAGCACTGAAATCCTTATTAACCGGTCTGGAAGGCGTGACACAGGTACTGGCCGAGAACGAACTACTGCCCGCCTTCGACTACCACTGCCCGCTGATGAGCCTGCCACTGGCATTCTCCACACGCCTCAACACGATCCCCGCAGAAGGGGCCTACCTTGGTTGCGACCAGGAGCATATTTCAAAATGGCAGGACAAGCTGGGCAACAAAACCCGTCCAAGGATTGGCTTGGTGTGGGCCGGAAATCGAACGCATCAGAATGACATTAACCGCTCTATACCGCTTCAGAGCCTGATCGGGATCCTGTCCGACCAGGTCCAGTGGGTTGTTCTGCAAAAAGAAATATGTCCGTCTGATCAGGCTCTCCTGAGTAAACTCAAGCACGTTGCCTGTTTTGATACAGAGCTGGAAGACTTCATGGATACGGCAGGGTTGATTGCCAATATGGACCTGGTGATTTCCGTTGATACTGCCGTTGCACACCTGGCTTGCGCCATGGGAAAACCGGTGTGGATTTTGTTACCGGTCAATACGGATTGGCGCTGGATGCTGGGACGCAGTGATAGTCCCTGGTATCCCTCCGCCAGACTGTTTCGTCAAACCATGACAGGCGACTGGGACAGCGTATTATCTTTGGTCGCCAAGGAACTCATAGACACGATAGGGGTGTGAGATGCACGAGCAAAGCAAAGCCGCAAAGAGACGATTCAACGATGGAGCCTTTCACAGCCGGTATTTCGTTGGCAAAGGTATCGACATTGGCGGCGCACCGGACCCACTGGCGCAATACACCGACATGTTCTTGGGCATGGAGGAAGTCCGCACCTGGGACATTGAAGATGGCGACGCCCAGTATATGAAGGGAATACCGAATGATTATTTTGACTTTGTTCATTCCAGTCATTGCCTGGAGCATATGGCGGACGTGAGTATCGCGCTGGAAAACTGGATCAGAATACTCAAACC
>CAYOJU010000073.1:4519-14973 GCA_964404355.1 uncultured Sideroxydans sp.
CAATTGCGCCCATTTCAGCCGGTTGCTCGGGTTTGCCGGAACCAATTGGAGCGACTTGGATAACGCTCCCCGTGCTGCCGTCAGATCATGCTCTTTCAGCATCAAGTAATCGGCATTCCAGGAGTAAAGCATGGCGAGAACGGTTGGCGAAACGGTCGGATTGGAGAATGCTGCGGAGAAAAGCGCCTGCATGTCCGCTCTGCCAAGACAAAGTGTGCCTGCGATCGACATTTCCTTCATGCTGTACAGCACATTTCTGTCTGCCGGCGCAAAAGGAGTCGCCTGCAATCTATGTGACAATTCCCTGATCCATGCTTGCTCCACGGGAATTGCCGCCGCGCAGTTCAAATAAATCAGTCCGAGTTCGCCCAACTTGAAATCCGGATCAAGTTCGCCGGCCTGCTCAAAATTCGCCCGAGCAAAGGCATAAATCGGCGAGTTCGGCACGGCTGCCGCCGGCAGCCCCGCCAAGGCCAAGCCTGCCTGATACTGGGCCTGGGCAGATTGTCGGTGATGTTGCGCTTCGATCTGGGTGCGCCGCACTTCATCGCCGAATTGATTTGAGCGCAGTGCGGTGACAAAAGGGAAATAGACCAGCGCTACAGTCACAAGCGTAACGCCTATTGTCTTGCGTACGCCTGTATTCTCCGTTACACGAAGCAGCCCCCAGGCTGCTGCCAGCAGGATGCCCAGGAGCGGCAAATAATTGCGGTGTTCATGAGCGATTTCAAGCGGCAAGACGGTGGATTCCATCGTGTGGCCGATCAGGAACCACGCAATGCCGAACGATACCAGCGGCGCGCGTGTTCGCATCCGCCAGACAAGCCAGATCAGACCAGCGAGACCTGCCAGTGCAGGCAGCGTTGTCCATGGAGCGAACAAGCCGGTGGAGATCGCGATATCGTCGTGATACAGGCCGAGGTCTTGCAGACGCGGAAACAGGATCAGCCCGAGATAAAACCAGAGCACGCGCCCTTCAGTCAGCAAGCGTTCGGCGAGCGAAAACGAGCGGAGGTCGTAACCTGCCCACAGCCATTGCCCACCCGGCGAAAGCATGTAGACCATCACCGCAAGCAAGGCCAAGCCCGAAAGGATTGCAAAGCTCCGTGCAAAACGGTCTAGCCCCCCGGTAATTCTTCGCCTGACAATCAGTTCCCACGCCAGTGCAAACAGCGGAAACAGTGCGCCAGTTTCCTTGCTGAAGAATGACAGCGGCCACAAAACGCCCCATGCCAGAATCAGTTGGGCAACGCCTGCGCGGCCGCCCCGTTCACGCCCGAGAATGTGAAACAGCAAAGCAACCAGAAGAAATAATGCAGACAAGCTCGTCATGCGTTGCACGACATGCAAGACAGGGAGCAGTTGGATCGGGTGCAGCAACCACAGTACCGCCGCTCCCCCGGCCACAATAATCACGTTGCGCTGTTTTGCCGGGGGCATTGCCGCAGCCAGCAGGTGAAATACCAGATAGAACACCAGCAAACCATTGGCAAAGTGGAGAGCAAGGTTGGTCACCTTGAATATGAAAGGGTCAAAACCGCCGAAGTAGTAGTCAAGCGCGAAGCTCAGTTGGGCGACGGGCCGCCCTGATGGGCCGGCGTGACCGCTCAGGAACACCTGCTGCAGCGATTCGACGGAAAGTTTCTCGAGCCGCACACCTTCTTCCTGAAGAATGCTCGGTCCGTCATCGAAGAAAAAATCGCCATGCAGTCCCGGCCAGTAGATAGCAGAGAGAAGCGCACCCGCAAAGAACACGGCAAGTGCAATGAGGTATGGGGTTCGCATATGGAAAAACAAATAAAAAGCCCCCTGGCAGCGCCAAGGGGCTTTTCAGCAGCTTAGGCTTACATTGTATCTTTGCAGGAGCTCGGCAAGTACTTAATTGGCATCGGAGATGTTTTAGACGGGCCGCATGTCCATCCAACCTGTCCATTGGATGATGCTGTACCGCGCAAAGTCAGCGACGTACTCGTTGCTGTGGCCAGACCGGGGTTGGTCGAGGCAGTTACAACAATATCGCCGATAGATGTGTTGCTACTGGTATAGCTTACCGACGCAACATACAGCGAAGTTTGCGTATTCACACCCATGGAATCTTTCGAGAGCTGCATTGTCCCTTTTTGCGAGTAAGTCTCGGCAACCGCAGTACGGGCAGAAGAAGCGGCCAGGATGATTTCTGAAACCTTGGCGCGAACCATGTAATCCTGATAGGCCGGCAGTGCCACCGCAGCCAAGATACCGATAATCGCGACCACGATCATCAGTTCAATCAGGGTGAAACCTTTTTGAATTTGTTTCATGTTGTACTCCTCATAAAATATAGTTTTTGACCTTGCCTTTGCGGGCTACACACGAGGTGTGCAGGCAGATACTAGCAGAAGCCGTGCCAGTCGGTAAACCCATACATAGAGCCCGTCGTTATTGGCTTGGAGGCCAGAGGTTATTTGACCAGACGTGAATCAGGATCCATTTGAAACAAAAAAGCGTCAGCCCACTGACGCTTTTTGTCACTTTAGGTAATTTAAGGTACGTAACCGGGAATCTTACCCTCATCCACATTATCGATCTGCTCCGGCCTGAGGAATTGTTTGGCATAGGCAAGATAGACTTTTTCGCGTATGAATACATCGAACAGATCGGGGTCGATATGCCCGTTCTGCTTGAATTTCCCCAGAATATTCAGCGACTCGGTAAGAGTCTTGCCTTCCTTGTAAGGCCGGTCCTTGGCAGTCAGCGCTTCGAAGATGTCGGCGATGCCCATGATTCTGGCCTGTATCGGCATCTGCTCGCGTGTCAGCCCTTTGGGATAGCCCTTGCCGTCCATGCGCTCGTGATGTCCGCCTGCATATTCCGGCACATGCTTGAGGTGGTTCGGCCACGGCAACGCTTCCAGCATCTTGATAGTAACGTTGATGTGGTGATTAATGATCTCGCGCTCTGCCGCAGTAAGCGTGCCGGCCCGGATGGTGAGGTTCTCAACCTCTTCCGCGCTCAGAAAGTCTGCTTGTTCGCCTGCTTCATTGTGCCATTGGTATTTGGATATCTGTTGCACCCGGGCAATGTCGGCATCTTGCATTTTCTCGGAACCGATGTTGCCTAGACGCAGGAACTCGCGATCTTCATTAAGTTGTTTGAGATAAGCCGAGTGTTCCGCTTCGCTCTTCTCGCCTTTCAGCTTCGCAATTTCGGCATCGCGCTTGAGCACCTCGAAGCGCGTGTCGATCAAATGGATTCGATCGAAAATGGTCTGCAACTTGGTAGACTTGTCGACCACATGCACGGGTGTGGTGATCTTGCCGCAATCGTGCAACAGCCCGGCGATCTTGAGTTCGTAGCGATCCTTGTCGGTCAGGTTGAAATCCTTGAGCGCGCCAGGTTTTGCACGGTTTGCTGCTTCCGCCAACATCATGGTCAGTGCCGGGACGCGCGCGCAGTGGCCGCCGGTGTAGGGTGATTTGTCGTCAATGGCGGTGTTGATCAGGTTGATCAGGGACTCGAACAATTCTTCGAGTTGCTGGATCAAGCGGCGATTGCTCAGCGCAATGGCGGCTTGTGATGCAAGCGATTCGAGCAGTTGCTGGTCGTCCTTGGAGAACTGTTTGACATCCCCGGTTTCGGTATCAAGCGCATTGATAAGTTGCAGCACCCCGATGATTTCATGCTCGTGATCTAGCATTGGAACGGACAGGAACGAACGCGAACGATACCCGGTCTTGGCATCAAAATTTTTCGTACCGGAAAAATCGAATCCTTCTGCAATATAGGCATCCGGAATATTAACGGTCTCGCGGCGCAACACGGAGTAGCTCACGACCATCGCCAGGTTCGGTTTGCCGTCGTGATAAAGCGCAATCGGGTAAAACGGGATCGGGTTGCCGGAGGTTCCACCCATGTGGATTTTGAGCGAGTCGTTGTGCAATATTTCGAACGTCAGTACCTGTTTTTCTGCGTCAACCAGGTATAGCGTCCCGGCATCGGCGTTGGTGATCTTGCGCGCCGCACTCAGTATGCTTTCCAGCAGACGATTGATATCGCGCTCGCTGGATAACGCAGCGCCAATGGCGTTGAGATCGTTGAGGCGGCTAAGCAGGCTCTCCAGCGTGGCACGCTGTGCCCGCTCTTCCGCCATATAAGCCTGCACTTTGGCGGTTTCCACTACGTTCTCTCTACTTGATACATACGGCCCGTACCTGATGGATATCGGTGATGCCGCCCAACACTTTTTCGATACCGTCCTGTTTCAGTGTGCGCATGCCTTCTTCCAGGGCGAGGGCGAACAACTCGGCGACCCGCGCGTGTTCCTGAATGGCCTTCTTCACCGGATCGGTGCCGATCAGCAATTCATGCAAGCCGACGCGTCCGCGATAGCCCGTGCCGGAACATTTATCGCAACCGACTTTTTCGTACAGCGTAATCTGGCCGCTTTTATCGCCGAACAATTTGACCCACTCGGCGTACAGGTTTTTGAATGCAGTATTGGGATCCTTTTTCCAGGTCTCGGTACTGCGCATTTCTTCGGCAAATTCGGTGAGTAACGCCTTGATCTCATCCTGTGAAGCGATGTGCGCTTTCTTGCAGTCCTTGCACAAGCGTTTGGCCAGACGTTGCGCCAAGATACCCAGTAAGGCATCGGCAAAGTTGAACGGGTCCATGCCCATGTCGAGCAAGCGAATGATGGATTCGGGTGCGCTGTTGGTGTGCAGGGTCGCGAACACCAAGTGACCCGTCAATGACGCTTCGATGCCGGTGGAGACTGTTTCCTTGTCGCGCATTTCACCGACCATGATCACGTCCGGATCGGCACGCAAGAAAGAGCGCATGATCGAGGCAAAGTCCAGTCCCGCCTTTTTGTTCACCTGCACCTGACGCAGGCCTTTTTGTGTAATTTCCACCGGATCTTCTACCGTCCAGATCTTGGTATCCGGCTTGTTGATGTATTTCAGAATCGAGTGCAGCGTGGTGGTCTTACCGGAACCGGTTGGACCGCACACAAAGAACAGGCCGTAGGGCTTGTTGATGGTCTTCTTCACCAACTCCAGATTGCGCGCCGAGAAGCCCATGTTGTCCAGCGGAATAGGTTCACCGGAGGCCAGAATACGCATCACCACGTCTTCCACCCCGCCTTGCGAAGGAATGGTCGCCACGCGCAATTCGATATCCAGGGGGCCGTATTTCTTGAACTTGATCTTGCCGTCCTGGGGTTTGCGTTTTTCCGAGATGTCGAGATCGCACATGATCTTGAGGCGGGTGATCATCGCATTGCGATACGTGGCGGGCACTTCGATATAGTTCAGCAATGAACCGTCCTTGCGCAAACGGATCAGGGTCTTGGCCTTGCCCGGCTGCGGTTCGATATGGATGTCCGATGCACCCATCTTGTAGGCATCGATGATGACTTTGTTGACCAGCTTGACCAGCTCGTTGTCCGCGGCCGCACTGACATCATCCTGGCTGACGGTGCCTGATTCCTCATCCTCGCTCCCCAGCGAGGTCAGCAAGTCATCCATGGAGCCAAGATCTTCGTAGCTGCCGGTAAGCTCGCCAACACCTGTACTGCCACCACCACTGTAAAACAGGTCCAGCGTGGCTTTGAACTCGCGCTGCGTGCATACTTTGTAGATCAGACGGTTCTTTGGGAAGATGTTGTTGACCACGCGCGAGGCCTGTATCCGCTCCGGGTCGGTTGTCAGGATGACCACCCCCTCCGCGCCATCATCCACCGGCACCCAGTGGCTGGTCTCCACGTACTCGCGCCTGAGGTTGCGCAATAACTCCGCAGGCTTGATCCGGTCCGCCTTGAACGGCTCATAAGGCACGCCGAAGAAACTGGACAGTGCCTTGCCTAAAGCTTCCGGTTTAACCTGGAATTCATCCAATAACACATCTTCGACATCCACCCCTTTGCGCCGCGCGGTGCGAGTCGCCAGTTCGAATTCGGCAGCGGACAGCACGGCGTCGGCTACCAGGTAATCGTATTTGGTCTTGACCGTGCCTGCCTGCTGCTGGCGCTGCTTGAGCGCAACCGCGAGGGTCTGCGTGAGTTCACGCGCCCCTTCTTCGACCATCGAGGGAAACGGGATTCCGGCCTTGTTATTGATGACTTGCATCACCCCAATCAGATCACCACCTTCCACATCGACAATGGGCGCCACCAGCATATGTTTTGTGCGATAACCGGTGCGACGATCTACGTCCTGCAGGAAACGCAAGGTCGTGCTGTAGGCAGCCAATTCATGCTCGTCGTAGACATCCTTGAGGTTAAGCATCTTCTTGTGAAAAGCGGCATAGCCGGCAATGCTTTGCTCGGCGATCGGCAACTTGAGATCCTTGAACGAGTTCAATCCGGTCTTGACCTTGGAGATCAGCGACGCCTTGTCTTCCCCAACCACGTAAATGGTCAGTCGGTCTGCGTTGAACAATGAACAGATGTCTTTGCTGACATCCAGCATGATCTCGTCGATGTTGCTTGTGGCGTGGATCTTGTTGGTGACCTGATTGAGGTTCTTGGTGAACTCCAACCGCAGTCCCATCTCGTTCGCATTGCCTTGTCCCGGAATCGCCATACCTTTTCTCCTCAACCTTTCAACTGCTATTTTTGCTGCGCCTTGGGCACAGACCACAGACCGTTCTCCAACACGTACACATCGTATCCTGCCTGCGCCAAAATGAATGCAGCGGCGGCACTGCGGCGACCGCTCTGGCAATAAGCAATATAAGGCGTCGCTTTGTTCAATACCCCAATCGCGTTACGAATATCATTGAGCGGTACGTTAATCGCGCCCGGCAATTTATCGTAACGGTACTCTGGAGGATGACGCACATCCAGCCATACTGCGCCCTGCACCACTTTTGCCATGGCATCCCGATAGCTGATACGGTGCAACAGCGGTTCCTGCATCAACTGCAGGAAATCCTGCTTCTTCAGGCGCAACAGCACGCCGTTACTCTTCATCGTCACCGTGGCGTTTCGTTTGGCATCGGAGATCAGCGCCTCCTCACCGAATACATCGCCAGCCTTGATCTCGGCGAGCACCAGATTCGCCCCTCCGACAAGGCGCGTCACCTGGGCGCGCCCGCTTTCAATCAGGTAGTAATAATCGCCCTCTTCACCTTCTCGGATGATGACATCCTTGTCCCATACCGCTATCGCCTCAATGCAATTGAGCAGTTTGCCGATATTGGCCGACGGCAAATGCGCGAACGGACTGTTGCTCAAGTTCTCCGCGCTGAACATTCCCGAATTAAGCAATCTTCTCACAACGGATTCGGGGCTGTCCTTCAACGCCCCCGCCTTCACGTCATCGTGAGAGGCAAATTGATCCCACGTCACCATGCGATCCAACAGGTCGTCGTTTACACGCAATAACTGTACATTACTCAGCGCCTGCGCCGAACGGATGTTTGGTTGGCGTTTTCCTATCGGATGACGCGCCCATTCCGAGCCGGAACGAATCAATACGCGATTGCTGTCTTCGTACACAACTTCCAACTCACCTCGCAACAGGTAGACCGACTGTCCTTCCAGCGGTTTATCCTTGAACGGGTCATTGCCCTGTTCCACGCTTTCCACATGACAATAGTCGAGCAACTCGCGCAAGCGTGCCGGAGTGAACGAGGAGATCGGCTCCAGTGATGCAAGAACTCTGATATCCAGGATGTCCAGCATAATATGCTCGCTCCGCCCCGTTGCTAGAACTCAAAAATCTGCCCGTTTTGCAGCATTTTCGGCACGAAATTCCGTACGCACTCGCTGATTTCCTGCATGGTCAACTCCACTTCGCCCGGTTTGAGGTGGGTGATATAAATCTTCGGGTTAAGTTTGAGCTTGCTCAATTCTGCATCCAGCAATGAAGGACAAAGATGCCTGGAAACAATGGCCAGTTCTTTTTCCGCATTCGAAAATGCGGTCTCCACAATCAGGTATTCCAGGTTATGGATGCGATTGACCGTTTCCCACAGTGCATCGCATGTAGTCGTATCGCCGGTGAAGACCAGGCTGGTATTGTCGCTCTCGATCTGGAAACCGACCGCCGGAACTACATGATTTGCAGGCAAGGGAGTAATCTTGCGCCCGCCCATGTCTATCGTTTCGCCCAGCACAATGCGCTCATAGCGCAAAAGAGGCTGACGCAAATTCGGGATCTCGGAAAAATCCGGCCATATCTCCCAATTGAAGATATGCTCCTTGAGAATAACCAGTGTCTCGTCGGTAGCATGAATAACCAGTGGCTGGTCGCGCATGAACCCCACGCTGTCTATCAATAGCGGCAGGCAGGCAATATGATCGAGATGCGAGTGCGTGACAAAGACGTGATTGATCGCGCACATCTCGGCCAGGCTCAGATCACCGACGCCGGTGCCGGCATCGATCAGCACGTCATGATCGAGCAGCAAAGAAGTGGTGCGTAAATTGCCACCGATTCCGCCGCTGCATCCCAATATTCTCAATTTCATCTTTAGAGAACCTTTTTACATTCCTGCCACATTTATTTCGTCTTGAAGACGAACACGCCGTCCCAGTTCTCACCGGGCGGATTGTTGCGGTAATGAACTACGCGCTCGGCGTACACCGCATATAATTTTGAATTGGGGGCCATCTTCTGCAAGTTGAACAATTGCAGTTCAGCTTTGTCCCATTCCTGTTTGCGATACATGCGCAACGCCTGCTGAAATAGCTTGATCTCGTCCATGACTGCCTGTCCGACCTCTCCAACCAGACCGAGTGGTTCGAAGATCGCAACCGGTTTATCTTTGCCTTTCACGCGCACCTGATCGAGTTCGCGATAAACGAATTCGGGGGCTTCTTCCCTGGTTTTTTCGCCTACCAGCACCCCCGCGCCGTATTCCTTGGTAATGCCTTCCAGGCGCGATGCCAGATTCACCGCATCGCCCATCACCGTGTAGGCCACCCTCACTTCGGAGCCCATGTTGCCGACGCTCACACGTCCGCTATTGATACCCACACCGATCTGGATCGGCGGCCAACCACGCTCCTTGAAATGCGGCTGCAACTCACTCAGCTTTTGCTGCATTTCCAGGCCGGACAACACGGCAAAATACGCATGTCGGGGCTCCGGCATCGGTGCACCCCAAAATGCCATGATACAGTCGCCCATGTACTTGTCCACCTTGCCATGATGATTGGATATCACGGAGGACAACGGAGTCAGAAACTCATTCATCAATTGGCTAAGTTCCTTTGGATCCAGACCTTCCGAGATTGTGGTGAAACCGCGCACATCCGAGAACAGAATAGTCATTTCACGGCTTTCGCCTTCCATGGATACCACTTGCTCAGGATGTTTGCTCATTTCATCCACCAGCTCAGTGGGAACATATTTCCCGAACAGGTGTGTGATCTGGCGCTTGGTACGTGATTCAACAAAATATCCGTACGTCATGTTGAGCGCGAACAGCGCGAAGACCATGATCAATCCGCCCGCCATAGGCAAGGCCAGATTGCCGTACTGCCAGGTCGCGCCGTTGACGATGACCTCAAGCAGCAGCATTCCCGCCGAAAGCAAAGTGCCATGGATGGGACTCAGTATCGGCAACATGATGGCCAGAAGCACACCGATGATCAGCAGAAACAGTACGTTCGCCCCCAGCACGTAAGGCGGGTTCTGCTTGACGTCCTGATTGAGTATGCCGCTGATCATATTGGCATGCACCTCCACACCGGGATAGACCTCGCCGACCGGGGTGGAACGCATATCCATCAATCCCGGCGCGGAGGTTCCCACCAGCACGATCCTGTTTTTCATTTCAGCAGCCGGGATACGTTCATTCAGGACGTCGGTGGCGGAAATATAGTGGAAGGTGCCGCGCGCTCCCCGATAAGAGACAAGTGCACTGACTTCCGCATCCACCGGAATGCGCAAATTGCCCTGCGGCGACTCCAGCGTCAGCCATTCCAATCCGCCGTAGTCTCTGTCTTTGTTGGTTGCATAACCGGGAGATAATTTTGGCATTCCCAGAGCAGCACGCACGACAGCCAGCGATAACGACTCGTAATATGCTCCGCCGTATTCCACCACCATCGGTATGCGGCGCACGATGCCGTCAAAATCCACCGTCGGATTGAAGTGACCGGCCATCGCCGTGCTGGCTTGCAACTCGGGCAAATTCGCCCCGAAACTGTCCCATCGAATAAATGAGACCGGACGCCCCTTGAATGTTCCTGCAGGAAATACCGGTTCGGGCAAGGCGCCGCTCTTGTCCGAACCGCGTTCGTTGTTGCGGAAATAGTAACCCAGCACGACGTTACGTTGCTTGATCGCGTCGGCGAAGCGATGGTCGTATTCGAGTTGAGGCTTGATCTTGTCCAGCGCGGCCTGAAATTGCGGCACACCTTTGAGCTGATTGTGCTCCAATTCCTGCAACACCTTGAGACCGGAACTGTCGTCCTTCTCGGCAAAAACCACGTCAAATCCGACCACCGCAGCACCATAACG
>CAYOJU010000074.1:0-14348 GCA_964404355.1 uncultured Sideroxydans sp.
GCGCGGTGCTGCCGCTGATATCGGCAAACAGGACGGCGACATTTTGCGGCAGGGCATTCATCAGCCGTTTGCACCGAACATCATTCGTTTTGCCACGAATTTCTTCGCGGGCGGGATGCTATCCAGCAGTGTGAGGGCGGCTGAACGCACGTGGCCCAGCAGCGGCAGATCATTGGAGAAGAGGCGCACCAGACCGTCGGTAAAGCGGATGCCGGCGTTGCGGTCGAGGCGGCGCGATTTGCGGTAGGACGCGCACATTGCCGCCGAGCCGATGTCCTCCGGCGCGCTGTCGAGGATGACCTGCGCCAGTTCCCACGCATCGCGTATGCCCATGTTGAATCCCTGTCCGGCCACCGGATGCAAAGCCTGCGCGGCGTTGCCGATGAGCACGGTATGCGGAAAAGTGATGTCCGGCGCGCGCCGCAGGCGCAGCGGGTAACAGCTGCGTTTGCCAACCCCGGTGAAGGTGCCGACGCGATCGCCAAAATGTTCCCGCAGATTTTGCAGGAAGGATGCGTCATCCCAGGTCAGCATTTCCTGTGCTTTGTCGTGCGGCGCAGTCAGCACCAGTTCGTATCCGTCCAGATAGGGCAGCAGTGCCATCGGTCCCTGCGGTGTGAAGTGCTCGAAAGCCACACCGGGACGTGGCTGCGAACTGGTGACGTGGGCAATGATGCCGCTCTGGCCATAATCCTGGATCTGCGGTGGATGCGAGGCTTCGAGCAATTTACCGCCTTCGGCGACTACCGCGAGACGCGCAGTAAGCGTGCGCTCTGTTCCCTGATACTGGTATGTGATGACGGTACTGTCGTACGAACTGCGCAGGTCGCAGACCGCAGCGCCATACAGGCAGGTAACATCCGATTGTTGCAGCCGCTGCTGCAATGCTGCATGCAGCGTAGTGTAGGGCAGCACGTAGCCCATTTCCGGAACCTTCAACTCCTCAGCATGCAGAGTGGCATGGCCGGAGAAATTCTTCTGCGTTACTTCAATGGTCTTGATGCCGCTGACGTTCTGCATCGAAGCCCATGAACCCAACCGCTGCAGCAACAGGCGTGTGCCGTAAGCCAGCGCAAGAGCGCGCGGGTCGGTGGTGTTGGCCGGCGTGTCGCGCGCTTCGAGCAGCACCACGTTCAGGTCGTTGCCCTGTAGGGCCAGCGCGAACGCAGCGCCAACAGGACCGCCGCCTATGATGGCCACGTCGCATCTGTTCTCATTCATGGCGCATGACCTCTTCGATTTCATTCACGGTCTTCGGCGCATCCTGCGTGATCACCTCATTGCCATTAACGGTGATGAGGACGTCATCTTCGATGCGGATGCCGATATTCCACAGGGCGCGCGGCACGTTATCGCCGGGCCGAATATAGCAGCCGGGCTCAACAGTCAGCATCATGCCGGGTTGCAGCGGGCGCCATTGCTCGCCGATTTTGTATTCGCCGACGTCGTGCACATCCATGCCCAGCCAGTGGCCGGTGCGGTGCATGTAGAACTGCTTGTAGCTTTCGGATTCGAGTACCGAGTCAACCGTGCCCTGGCACAGTTTGAGGTCGATGAAACCCTGCGCCAGCACGCGCAATGCCGCTTCGTGCGGGACGTTCCACAGGTTACCCGGTTTGGCAGCAGTGATCGCGGCTGCCTGCGCGGCGAGCACGATTTCGTACACTTCTTTCTGCGCCGCACAAAACTTGCCATTCACCGGGAAGGTGCGCGTAATGTCGGAAGCATAACCCTCCAACTCGCAGCCCGCATCGATCAGCAACAGATCACCGTCGTTCAGGCGCGAGTTGTTGCCGACGTAGTGCAAGGTGCAGGCGTTGGCACCGCCCGCAACAATGCTGGTATAGGCGGGATGGCGCGCGCCATGACGACAGAATTCGTGCAGAAACTCCGCCTCCACCTCGTATTCGAATTGGTCGGGGCGGGCGAAGCACATCGCACGGCGGTGCGCAGCGCAGGAAATGGCAGCCGCCCGGCGCATGATGTCCTGCTCGTGCGAGTCCTTGAACAGGCGCATGTCGTTGAGAAGTTCGCGCACATCGCGGATTTCGTTGGGCGCATGAATGCCGCTGCGGGACTTTTCCTTGACCGTTTCGCGCAGCTTGAGCAGGTGCGCATCCCATGCCGCGTCACCGACCGGATAAAACAAGACGGGCTGGTTACTCATCAGCTCGACCAGCTTTTCATCCAGTTGCGCGATGGGGTAGGCGGCATTGAGACCGAATGTTTCGCCCGCCGCTTCGGGTCCGTAACGGAAGCCATCCCAAACCTCGCGTTCGGGATTCTTCTCGCGACAAAACAGGATGGATTGCATCTTTTCCCCTGCAACCAGGACCAGCACGGCTTCCGGCTCGGTAAAGCCGGTGAGGTAATAAAAATGGCTGTCGTGGCGGTAGTCGTAATGAGCATCGCCGTTGCGTATTACTTCGGGCGAGGTCGGGATAATGGCGATGCCGTGCTGCATACTGGTTTGCAGGTGCTTGCGGCGTTCGGCGTAGATAATTTGATCAGTCATGTCGGGCATTTTGCGACGCTCGCAGTTGCTTGTCGAGTTCATCAAGCCGTTGCGGCGTACCGACGTCCAACCACGCGCCGCGATGATGTTCGCCGCTGACCTTGCCCAGCGCGATCTGCTCACGCAGCAGCGGAGCGAGTGGGGCTTTGCTGCCGCGCGGGATGTGCGAGAACAAAGTGGGCCGATAGAGTCCGATACCGCTAAATGTGTATTTCGGCGTAGCGTCGGTCACGCGTGTTTCCTGCAGCCCGAAATCGCCGGCAGGATGATGTTCGGGGTTATCCACCAGCACCAGATGGGCGGTGTCCTGGTTGCGCTGCATCTGCACGGCGAGTTTCGGCAAGTTGGCAAAATCGTAATCGCAATAGATATCGCCATTGACCACAGCAAAGGGCTCATCGCCCAGCAGGGGCAGCGCAAATGCGATTCCGCCCGCCGTTTCCAGCGCCGTGCCTTCGTCGGAATACCGGATCGTCGCGCCAAACCGGCTGCCGTCCCCCAATGACTGTTCAATTTGCGCACCGAGGTGGGCGTGGTTAATGATGAGCTCGGTGATGCCTGCACAGACCAGTCGATCGATGTGCCACACGATGAGCGGTTTGCCACCCGCTTGCAGCAAGGGTTTGGGGGTATGGTCAGTGAGCGGACGCATGCGTTCGCCGCGACCCGCCGCAAGGATCATGGCAAGCATAAAAGATTGCCTTTGCGAGCTTCCGCTTCGCGGATTGCCTGCTTACCCCGCTTCACGATTGCCCCCTCGCCCGCAAGCGGGAGACTGCGGAAGGGTCGCTGCGCAGCAGCGGGGTACCCACCGGCGTACCCCCTGCGGGTGGGGTTGGGGTGAGGGAACATGCAGGGCATGTCAAGCCGACGTCCCCGCCTGTTGTACGTGCATCTCCAACTCCATCAGCAGGACCAGCAACGGTTTGAGGTCGATGTAGCGTTCGCAGGCACGGCGCAGATAGTCCATCACCAGCGGCATGTCCTTCAGGTAGCCATCCTTGCCGTCGCGGTGATACAGGCGCGCGAAAATGCCCAGCACCTTGATGTGACGCTGCACGCCCATCATTTCGTAGTCGCGGTAGAACTCGCCGAAGTCTTCGCGCACCGGCAACCCGGCCTTGCGCGCTTTTTCCCAGTAACGGATCAGCCAGTCCATGATCTCTTCCTCTTCCCATTTGATGTAGGCATCCTTGAACAGGGAGGCGAGGTCGTAGGTGATGGGGCCGTAAACGGCATCCTGGAAATCGAGAATACCGGGGTTGTTGTCCTCGATCAGCATGAGGTTGCGTGAATGGTAGTCGCGGTGCACATATACGCAGGGCTGGGCAAGGTTATTGCGCAGGATACGCTGGAAGCACTCTTCCAGTTTGGCACTTTGCTTCTCGGTAAGGGTGATACCAAGATGTTTGGCGATATACCACTCCGGAAACAGGTTCAGCTCCCGGCGCAACAGCGCTTCGTCGTAAGGCGGAAGTTCATTCTCTTTCGAGGCAAGCTGGATCCTGATGAGCGCATCAGTGGCGGCTCCATAAAGGCTGGCCGCGTTTTCTGCCGTCAGCGCCTGCAAATAGGTGGTATTGCCCAAGTCGGACAGCAACAGAAATCCTTGCGCCAGATCCTGAGCATAAACATGCGGCACATGCGTGCCCGCATCCTCGAACAATTTGCCGACATGCAGGAAAGGCTTGCAATCTTCGTGTTGCGGTGGGGCATCCATCACCACTTTTGTACTCCCATCTGTAAAGGTGGCGCGGAAGTAGCGGCGGAAGCTGGCATCGGCTGATGCGGGGGCAATGGTAGGGGTTTCGTTGGGGTACAGGCTGGAAAGCCAGTCGATAAGCTGCTTTTGGCGTTGCATTTGATTGCCTTAATGGTGGTTTTGTGCGATTTTAGCACCTTAATTTATTTGCCCAGCGCCATGCGTTTCCGCCTTTCCCCTATTGCGCTCCTCCTGTTTGGAATATTTCCGCCCCTCGCTCATGCCGAGGACGCGCCCTTGCCGCTGAAGCTGGATCGAACTTTCAAGCGAGCTCCAGTGGCTTCCGAAGGAGCTGCAGCCTTCATTAACGCTCGCCATGTTGAGGCCAAGAAAGACGATCAACTGGATGCATCCGGTGATGTCGAGTTGCGCCAGAACGGACAGGTGGTCAGAACCGAACACCTGCTCTACGGCCAGGAGAGCAAGGATGTACTGGCTGAGGGTGCGGTGCGGCTCGAAGAGCCCGGTGTGGTAATCACGGGATCCAAGTTGAAGCTGAATCTTGATAGCGACATCGGCGAGATGAGCCAGCCGAAATATGAATTCAGCGAAAACCACGCACGTGGCACGGCAGATGTCCTGCACATTGCGGGCAAGAAAAACTTCGTTTTTGATGATGCCACTTACACAACGTGCCCTGCGGGAAACGACGACTGGCTATTGCGAACGAATCGGCTGGATATCGACCGTACGGAACAGGTCGGCGTGGCGCATCAAACGGTGGTGGAATTCAAGGGGGTGCCGATACTTTATACCCCCTGGGTGGACTTTGCGCTGAACAACACCCGCCGTTCCGGTTTTCTCGCGCCCAGCTATGGTTACACCAATACGGGCGGTTACGAATTGACTGTGCCGTATTACTGGAACATCGCCAGCAACTTTGATGCGACCATCGCTCCACGCGTGATATCCAAGCGCGGAACGCAATTCAACAACGAATTCCGTTATCTGGAACCAAGCTATGGCGGACTAGTTAACTACGAAGTGCTTCCCGGCGATCGATTAAGCAGCAGCACCCGCTCGTATATCGCACTGAGGCATTCGCAGAATCTGGGCGGCGACCTTGGTCTTGCCTTGAATCTCAATCGAGTATCTGATGATGCCTATTTCCGCGACCTGTCCACTTCGGTAACCGGGACTTCCCAGACCACCTTGTTGCGGGATGGTGTACTGAGTTATAGCGAAGGATGGTGGTCGACTTCGGCGAGGGTGCAAAACTTCCAGACCCTGCAAGATCCCCTCGCACCTGTTGTAGTGGCACCTTACCGGCGTGAACCACAAATTCTTCTGAATGCACAACAGAACGTGATGAACGCAGATATAGCGTTTGCCAGCCAATATACGGATTTTCGGCATGACACCCTGATCAACGGAGAACGTCTGGTGATCAATCCCTCGGTAAGCTATCCGCTGTTGAATGATCTCGGCTACTATTTGACGCCCAAACTGGGTATGCATTACACGCACTACAAGATGGGGGCAAACAATACAGCATCATGGACCGATGCCACGCGTACCCTTCCCATTTTCAGCATAGACAGCGGCATGGTTTACGAGCGCGATATGCAGTCTTTCCTTGGTGGCGACTATTTGCAGACATTGGAGCCGCGCCTTTTCTACGTGTATATCCCCTACAAGGATCAAAGTTTGTTGCCGGTCTTCGACTCGGCGCAGGCACCCTTCAGTTTTGGCCAAATTTTCTCCGAGAACCGTTTCTTCGGCAGCGATCGTGTAGGCGATGCCAACATGGCAACACTGGCGCTGACTTCGCGTATTATTGACAATGAAGGCGGCACGGAGCGGCTGCGCGTAATGCTGGGAGAACGTTTCAGTTTCAAGGCCCCCCAAGTGACCCTGGGCACTGCAACGGACAGCAACAACCGCTCCGATATTCTGATGGGCCTGGGCGGCAAGCTGACCAAAGCCTGGTCTCTGGACAGTCTGTTGCAATACAACCCCAATCAGTCGCAAACAGAGGCATATAACGTGACAGCTCGTTACAAACCGGAAGCGGGCAAGCTGGTTAATCTTGGCTACCGATTCACGAGCGAAACACTGGCCGTAAGCACCGGTTTGCCCACCGCATTGCGCCAGGCCGATATTTCGACTCAATGGCCGGTGTTCGGACGCTGGCTGGGCGTAGGTCGCCTGAATTATTCATTGCTGGACAGGCGTATCGTGGAAGCACTGGCAGGGCTTGAGTATAATCAGTCCTGCTGGACAGTGCGGGTGGTAGCACAAAGCTTTACTACCGCCACGAATGCGCGATCCACCAATATCTTCCTGCAACTTGAATTGAACGATCTGGTGCGTATCGGTTCCGACCCACTGGATGCCCTGCGCCTCAGCGTGCCCGGCTACACCAAGATGAACAGTTTGCCTGCTGGGCAGCCTGCACAAGACCTGCATTGATTTAACTGATATTTGAAAGACTACATGCCAAGCAAAAAAGTTTTCGCCTTTCTCCTGTTTGCATTCACAACTGCCGCTTTTGCAGCCGGACCGCAAAAGCAAGGCACGTCCATCGATCTCATCGAAGTAGTGGTGAATGATGACGTCATCACCCATCAGGAACTGGAAACGCGTACCGGCAGCGTAACGAGAATGTTGCAAAGGCAGAAGACCATGCTGCCGGACAGGAGTGTCCTGGAAAGACAGGTACTGGAACGCATGATTTCCGAAATGCTGCAGGAACAATTTGCCAAGGAGACCGGGCTGCGTGTCGATGATGCAATGCTGGACAAGACCATCCTGCGCATTGCACAGCAAAACAAGTTTGACTCGGTCGGTGCGTTTCGCGCCAAAGTGGAAGAAGACGGAACGAGTTTCAAGGAATTTCGCGAAGAAATACGCAACGAAATGATCGCGACGCGCCTGCGCGAGCGTGAAGTCGACAGCAAACTGGTCATCAGTGAAAACGAAGTCGATAATTATTTGAGCAACCAGGCGCGGCAGGAAGGGAAGGGAGAAGAACTGCAACTGGCGCACATCATGGTGGTTGTACCGGAACAGGCCAGTGCCGACAAAATACAATCCTTCCGCAAACGCGCAGACGAGGCGCTGACCAAACTGCGCGGTGGAGCACCATTTTCACAGGTAGCGGCCGGATACTCCGATGCGCCTGACGCGCTCAAGGGTGGTGAAATCGGCTGGCGTACTGCCGATCGCCTGCCGCCAATTTTCGCAGAAGCCCTGCAAAAGATGAAACCGGGCGAAGTAAGTGAAATATTGCGCAGTCCGAGCGGCTTCCACATTATCAAGCTGCTGGACAGGCGCAGCAAGGACACGCCTGTGGTCATCACCCAAACGCATGCGCGCCATATCCTCATCAAGACCAGCGAACTGGTTTCGGAAAGCGATGCCAAAAGCCGTTTGCTGGAAATCAAGCAGCGTATCGACAGGGGTGCGAACTTTGCCGAGGAAGCACGTTTGCATTCCGAAGACGGCAGTGCCCCACAGGGCGGCGATCTGGGATGGCTCTCGCCCGGTGAGACCGTGCCGGAATTCGAAAGTGCAATGGACGCTTTAAAAGCCGGACAGGTTAGCGGGCTGGTGCAATCCGGCTTCGGTTGGCATTTGATTCAGGTGCTTGAGCGCCGCCACACGGATGTAACTGAGGAACAGAAACGCCAGCGCGCGCGCATGGCCATTCGCACCGTTAAATCGGATGAGGCTTATCAGGATTGGCTGCGCCAACTGCGTGACCGCGCCTTTATCGAATACCACGAAAATAAATGAGCATCGCGAAGCGATACGGTCGTCCCTTCTCCCTCTGGGGGAGGGTTAGGGTGGGGGAATGGCCGTGTTAGCACCGCTCGTTATAACCTCCGGCGAGCCCGCCGGAATCGGTCCCGATCTCTGCCTGCAACTGGCTCAGCATGAGCAGCCGCTGGTGATGATCGCCGACAGGTTGCTGTTGCAGCAACGTGCAGCTCAGCTCGGTATCGACGTACAACTGCATGACTACACGGCCGCCAATCCACGCGCCAAGGGCAAACTGAGCGTGCTGCATGTGCCACTGGCCCAGCCTGCACAAGCCGGAATACTGGATACGGCGAACGCAGCCTATGTGCTGGAAACCTTGCGCCGCGCTTTGCAGGGTTGTCAGTCCGGTGAATTTTCCGGCATGGTCACCGCGCCTGTGCACAAAGGCATCATCAACGATGCAGGCATACCCTTTACCGGACACACCGAATTTCTCGCCGAACAGACAAACACGCCCCTAGTGGTGATGATGCTCGCTGGTGGCGGAATGCGTGTGGCATTGGCGACCACACATTTGCCGTTGCGTGAAGTTGCCGACGCCATCACGCAACCCTTACTGGAAGACATCCTGCGCATCCTGCAGCGCGATTTACAGCGCCGCTTTGGCATTGCCAAGCCGCGCATCCTGGTTGCGGGCCTTAATCCGCATGCAGGAGAAGGAGGTCATCTCGGACGTGAAGAAATCGAGGTGATGATCCCCACACTGGACAAGTTGCGCGCCGAGGGTTTCAACGTGAGCGCTCCCATACCTGCCGACACTTTGTTTGCGGCACACCGTTTGCGCGAGTGCGATGCCGTGCTGACGATGTACCACGACCAGGGATTGCCGGTACTGAAGCACGCAAGCTTTGGCGAAGGCGTGAACATCACGTTGGGCCTGCCCATCATCCGTACCTCGGTCGATCACGGCACGGCACTGGATCTGGCCGGCACGGGCAAGGCCCAGATTGGCAGCATGCTGGAGGCGATCAAGGTTGCGACTGAAATGGTGCGTTTCGAAAAACTTATGCCCCGGGCATACGCATGAACGGACATAAGGCAAAAAAAAGCTTTGGACAAAATTTTCTGGTCGACCAGAACATCATCGCCGACATCATCCGCGCCATTCGACCCGAAGCCGATGACAACATGGTGGAGATCGGCCCCGGCCTGGGGGCGCTGACGCGCCCATTGCTGAAACTGCTCAACAAGCTGCATGTGGTCGAGATCGACCGTGACATCATCGCACGTTTGAAGACCGACTACCCGCAGGACAAGATTGTCATCCACGAAGGCGACGCATTGAAATTCGATTTCGCCACGCTGGACGCACCGCTGCGCATTGTCGGCAACCTGCCTTACAACATTTCCTCGCCATTGCTGTTTCATTTTTCCGACTATGCGGCCCGAATCGTTGATATGCATTTCATGCTGCAGAATGAAGTGGTCGAGCGCATGGTGGCTGCGCCGTCCACCCCCGAATACGGACGTTTGTCGGTCATGTTGCAGTATCGCTTCTACATGGAAAAACTGATAGATGTGCCCCCGCAATCGTTCCGCCCCGCCCCCAAGGTCGATTCGGCCATTGTGCGCATGATCCCGATACCCACTGACAAAATCATCGTGCAGGATGAAGCACTGTTCGCCAAAGTTGTGTTGACTGCCTTCGGCCAGCGACGCAAGACACTGCGCAACACGCTCAAAGGATACCTGGCTGAAAACGAATTCGCCCACCTCGACATTGATGCGCAGTTGCGTGCCGAGAATTTGGGCGTGACTGAATTCGCGCGTATCGCCAATTACTTGCACGGACGTTTGGCAACCTGATATTTCCATATTGCTTGAATTCCACCCATCCCAGGAGACAACTGAACATGTTCAATATCCTCGGCGCTACTCTGAAGAAAGAATGGTCGCGGCTTTCCACCTATTCCGGCTCGCGGCGTCTGTCGATGTTTTCCCTGATCCTGTTATTCGGTCTCGACATCTACGTCCTCGGCCTGATGTTCAACGGCATGCAGGAGGTATCGCGCACCATCGAATATCCCGAGCTGCCAATTTCCTCGGGTTGCCAGAACATGACGGAGAACTTCCTGAAACTGGATGCCGCAGAGAAGGCTGACAGCCTCAAGCGCTTTGTCGTCGTCATGGAGAATTATCAATACGACTGGATGAGCGCTTCCGGTTTCGTCGAGAACGAAAAACTGCCCGTGTGCGGCCAGGTGCGCGACAAGCTGCATTCCTATGCCAACAATGCCGCGTTGGGCAGCCTATATCTGGACTTCGAAAAACGGAGTAATACGATAGCCTCTGTCCACTCGGCGATCAGGGAACTCAGATCCAGTTACGATTCAGCCCTGCTGGAAAAAGTGGCTGGCCAGAAACGGGAGGATTCTATTCTTCCCGCCGAGGCGACTGCGATCAAGAGCACCATTGCTCGCGACACTGCCAATCTGGAAGCATTGGAGAAGAAGCAAGCTGAAGTCCGCGCGGCGATTGAAGGCCATCCGCTGGTTCGGGACTACATAACCTTCGTCGATACCCTGCCCATTGCTTCCGAATTCGCCATGGCGCGCGCGAAATACGAGCATCTTTCCTTCTGGTATCCGGTCAAGGTTTTTGCGGCGGAAGCGTCTTTCCTACTGCCGCTGCTGCTGCTCGCGATTGTCTGGAATCTGCGGGCGCTGAAGCTACAGAGCCATATCCAGACCCTGATTTCTTCCCACCTGATCCTGGTCAGCGCGATACCGATCTTCGGCCGCATTGTGTATTTCGTCTATGAACTCCTGCCACATCGACTCCTGGCGAACCTTATCGCCAGCCTGGAAAGATTGAATCTGGGATTCCTCTGGAACTATGTCGCTATTCTTGGCGGCATCGGTGCAGGCCTGGTCATCATCGTCATTGCCCAACGCACCTTCTTCAGCCCGGCCCGGCAACGTTCTGCTCGCCTGCGCAAAATGCTGTGCCGTGAATGCGGCGAAAAACTCCGCTCCGCCGACCAGGCTTGGTGCGAGTTCTGCGGCACGAACCAGATAGGGGTTTGTGGCCATTGCGGCGAACCCCATCGCCTGCTGGCTTACCATTGCAATCACTGCGGCACCGCCCTCGACGGGAAAACCCCGTCCTGATGGGGAGAAGGTCAAGTTAACCGGTCGGCCGGTGATGGATGGCACGTAGCAACTTCCTTCCCTGGTTTCGGTTAGAATCACACCTCACCAGATCAATGCCAGCAAGGCCTTCCATCATGTCCGACATTCCACCTATCGTTCTTACCTTTGCCGCCACCGACCCCAGCTGCGGAGCGGGCATGCAAGCAGACATTCTCACCATTGCCAGCATGGGTTGTCACCCGCTGGCCGTGGTAACCGCCATCACCGTGCAGGACAGCAGCGGCGTTGACGACGTGCAACCGGTGGATGCCGAATGGGTAGCCGATCAGGCGCGCGCAGTACTGGAAGACATGCCGGTTGCAGCATTCAAGATCGGTCTGCTGGGCAGTCTGGAAAACATCGCCGCCATTGCCGAAGTGATCTCCGATTATCCCGAGATACCGCTGGTATTCGATCCGGTGTTGTCATCCGGACGCGGTGACGAGCTGGCGAATGAAGACATGGTGGATGCCATGCGTGAGCTGCTGTTGCCACAGACCACTATTTTGACGCCAAACAGTCTGGAAGCTCGGCGCCTGCTACAGGAAGAAGACAACGAACAGGACGACCCGGAGCTGGCGGAGTGCGCCAAGCGCATCCTGCGTCTGGGCTGTGAATACGTGCTGATCACCGGCACACATGAGAATACGCCCAAGGTCATCAATAATCTTTATGGCGAGCGCGGTCTGGTGCGCAGCGACAGCTGGCCGCGCCTGCCCGGCATTTACCACGGTTCCGGCTGTACTCTGGCTTCGGCTATCGCCGCTTTGCTGGCAAACGGACTGTCCATGGAAGATGCCGTGCATGAAGCGCAGGAATACACCTGGGAAGCATTGAAATACGGTTTCCGTCCCGGCATGGGACAACATATTCCGGATCGCCTGTTCTGGGCGCGCGACGAAGACGACACAGAAGATGAAAGCACAACCCGGCATTGAAGGGCAGAGTTAAAAAATTGCCTCTCTCGTTCGCTTCCTCTCCCGCAGGCGGGAGAGGATTGAGGTGAGGGGCGTTGATCGGAGAGCAGCTTGAATCTGCGGCAAACCATCACCGGCCTGTATGCCGTTACGCCGGACCTTCCCGATACAGTCGAATTAGTGAGGAACGTGCGCGCTGCCCTGCAAGGCGGCGCACGGGTGCTGCAATACCGCAACAAGGCAGCCGATGCTGCACTGAAGCTGGCTCAAGCCTTGGCCCTGCGCCAATTGGCGCGCGAATTCAAAACCACCTTCATAGTGAACGACGACGCCCACCTGGCGGCACAAGTAGATGCGGACGGTGTGCATCTGGGCGGAGAGGACGGCAGCGTGGCGGCAGCACGCGCGCTATTGGGCAGTTCAAAGCTCATCGGCGTGTCTTGCTATAATCGCCTCTCGCTCGCGCGGGCGACGGTGCGGCAAGGCGCGGATTACGTGGCGTTTGGTGCATTTTTTTCATCGAGCGTGAAACCCGATGCAGTGCAAGCCGATGTGGCGCTGCTGAAAACGGCACGTAGCGAGTTGCACGTGCCCATTGTCGCCATAGGCGGCATTACGCAACAGAATGGTGCATCACTGATTGCAGCAGGTGCGGATGCATTGGCGGTAATTACGGCGTTGTGGACAGCACCGGACATTCAAATCAGCGCGCAAGAATTTTCAACACTTTTCAGCAGGACATAGGCAATGACATCTCACAATCAGGAATTATTCGATCAATCCCAGAAAATCATTCCCGGCGGCGTGAACTCGCCGGTGCGCGCGTTCAAGTCGGTGGGCGGCACGCCGCTGTTCTTCAAGCGCGGCAAGGGTGCCTATGTGTGGGATGCGGACGACAAGCGCTATATCGATTACGTGAATTCCTGGGGACCGATGATCGTCGGCCACTGCCATCCCGAAGTTGTGAAAGCGGTACAGGACGCCGCTGCGCAAGGCTTGGGCTTTGGCGCACCGACGGCCGCCGAACTGGAAATCGCCGAGACGCTGTGCAAGATATTGCCTTCTCTGGAAATGGTACGTCTGGTCAGTTCCGGTACCGAGGCGACGATGACTGCGATCCGCTTGGCTCGTGGTTTCACCGGGCGTTCGCGCTTCATCAAATTCGAAGGTTGCTACCACGGCCATTCTGACGGTCTGCTGGTCAAAGCCGGTTCCGGTGCGCTGACATTCGGCCAGCCGAGCTCTTCCGGTGTTCCTGCCGAGATCGCCGCGCTGACAACGGTTCTGGATTACAACGATGCGGCCGGTCTGGAAAAGGCCTTTGCTGAGTACGGCGACGAAATCGCCGCTGTGATCGTCGAGCCCGTCGCCGGCAACATGAACCTGATCCTGCCCAAGCGCGAGTTCCTCGATGCGATGCGCAAGCTGTGCACCAAGCACGGCGCGGTACTGATCCTGGACGAAGTGATGACGGGTTTCCGCGTCGGCCTTCAGGGTGCGCATGGTCATTATGGCATCAAGCCGGATCTGATCACGCTGGGCAAGGTGATGGGTGGCGGTCTGCCTGCCGCAGCATTCGGCGGACGCCGCGACATCATGCAATGCCTGGCTCCGCTGGGCGCCGTGTATCAGGCCGGTACGCTGTCCGGCAATCCGGTCGCGGTGGCTGCAGGCCTGACCACGCTTAAATTGGTGCAAGCTCCCGGTTTCTACGAACGGCTCACCCAGCTCGCCAAGCAGATGACCGAAGGCATCAGCGCGAGCGCCAAGAAACACGGCATTCCGTTCAGCGCCCAATCCATAGGCAGCATGTTCGGCCTGTATTTCAGCGCGAATGTACCGACCTCCTATGCCGAAGTGATGGCGAGCGACAAGACCGCGTTCAACCGTTTCTTCCATGCCATGCTGGCCGAAGGCGTGTATCTGGCACCGTCGGCATTCGAGGCAGGCTTCGTTTCGGCGGCGCATACGGAAGCCGATATCGCGGCAACCATTGCAGCAGCGGACAAGATCTTCGCGGCCTGGAAATGAGCGCACCAATAAATTCATTTTCTGGGCGCATCGCGGCGTTGCACGGTGCTCGCTCCTTCGCCTACCCATTTGGTATGTCTCGGTCGCTGCGCGCCGTGCGCCTTGCGCTGCATCCCAAAATTCTGAATTTCTTGGTACGCTCATAATGGGACTTTTTTCGCAAGCCGAGTTCTACACCACCGTCAATCACATGAAAGACTTGCCGCTGCACGGTGGCAAGGAAGTGG
>CAYOJU010000075.1:0-14163 GCA_964404355.1 uncultured Sideroxydans sp.
TCGACTACATCTATGCATTCGCAACCCAATCCACCGCGTCGGTGGTGATACGTTCCGAATCGATCGAAAAAGTCATTGAAGTGCTGCAAAAGAACAAACTTGAACTGCTGAAGGCCAGTCAGGTTTATCAGGTATAAGCATGTGAGTTTTCAGAAACGACTTGTTTGACAGGAAGCCCGGCATCGCCGGGCTTCTTTTTTCCGCAACGCGTGAACAATTGCCTGCCACAGCTGTTCGTCGGCCCGGCACTATTCTCAAGTAATTGATCTCATAAGAAAAACACCAAGATCAATCCCGAAAAATCGGTGAAAGTGCCGAAATGGTCCCGTTTTGCCGTCTATAACCTTTCTCCCGAACTGACAAACGGAATCCGGCCCGCGTTCCCTGTCGCCAAGCCTGCTGCCATCGTATTTGCGCAAAGTCAGGAACCATAAACGCGACAGGATGCGCCATTGACACCCACCCCACTAGAAAGGTTATTGTCGCGCCCCTGATTACTCCACGGGGCTACTCGGAATTGCAGAATATCTGTCAAAGGACAGAAATTCTGAAAACGCCGGGAGCTTGTCTTGTTCAACCAATTCGGAAAATCCATGAATCGAATTCTGGCTGTTATCTTAATGTCTCTTTTTGCTTTCACTCCCGTCATTGCCGCGCCGCTTTATGCAGGCATCCAGATCGACGACAACTCGGCAGGCCTGTTGTTTGGTTACCCAATCAATAAAACGTATGCGGTTGAAGTGCATTACATCAAATCGAACTCCAGGACCGAGCACGCCGGCGTGACCATTGACACTTCATCCACGGGCTTGGGCATCGCCGGTATCGCGCTGTTCCCGATGAGATTGAATGATGTGCTGCCCTACTCGCTGTTCCTCAAGGGGGGCTACGAGCGCACAACCAACACCGACACGTGCTCAATTCCAACCTCGGTTACGCTCACGCTTCCCTACGAAAACACGATCACCAGCCATAAAAACCAGGTGCTTTTCGGCGGCGGTGCCGAACTTGGTCTTGCGAAAAATATGACGGGCAGATTGGGGCTGGATTTTCTGGGCAACAAGAGATCGCTCAACCTGGCTGCTATTTACAAATTCTGACCCAAGTGCCGCGGCACGCATTAATTAACCAGGCCATAAAGGAAAAACATGGAACGAATGCTATCGATCACAATGCTGTCATTTTTCATTGTCACCCCCGTCCTGGCGGCGCCTGCTGCTGCGAATGCTTCGAAAGCCGATGCCACCCGACTGTATGTCGGCGCACAATTGGGGGACTCGGTTGTCGGCGGCATACTGGGCCTGCAAATCAACAGGACATATTCGCTGGAAGTGCGCTACGACTATATCGATACCATCTATGAGCCCAACACCACAATAAAAGCTTCCCGCACGAGCGTCGCCGGTATAGGCATGTACCCGCTGAAGTTCGCCGACATTGATTCGCTTTTCATCTTTGGCAAAGCCGGATACGAGCGCACCACGACAAAATCGACCACGAACGATCCCGGCATACCCGGTTTTTTTTCAGCCACGACCACGATCACCACCACTGCCAGGAAACGGGTGATCGTGGGTGCTGGTGTGCAATATGACTTCAGCAGGGACGTCAGTGGGCGCATCGGCATGAATGCCGTCGGCAGCGACCATTCCGTCTATCTGACCGCAATTTACAAGTTCTGATTGAGCTTCATTGATCCGGAATACTTTTATGCGCATACCGAATAGTCGAACCGCACTGCTCATCGGAAAGATCGCGTTATTCACTGTCCTGCTCTCGTCCTGCGGCGGCGAAAAGACAACCACATCATCCGATGTCGTACACCCCACGCCGGTGGAAGCCTCGCGCCTGCTTTCACAGGCAACGTTCGGACCGACGGCGGCGGAAATAAACAGGTTAAGCGAAATGGGAACCGCGGCCTGGTTCAACGAACAATTTGCCAAGCCGCAGAAGCTGCATTTTGCCTACATGAACGCGGCAATACCGCCAGCGGGGCAAGACCTCAGTGAAGACCAGTTCTTCGAGTCTTTCTGGCAGCAGGCGGTCAACGGCGACGATCAATTGCGCCAGCGTGTAACCTTCGCACTGTCGCAGATATTTGTCATCTCGTTTCAGAACGGCACGCTTGCCAACAATCCGCGTGGTGTCGCCAACTATTATGATTTGCTCGGGGCCTACGCATTCCGCAATTTTCGCGACTTGCTGCAGGCGGTCACGCTGCACCCCATGATGGGGAATTACCTGAACGCCTTAGGCAACGAAAAAACCGCTGGTACGCTGGAACCGAACCAGAATTACGCGCGCGAGATCATGCAACTCTTCACCATCGGCCTCAGGCAACTCAATCCGAACGGTACAGATACCACTGTTCCCGCGACCGAAACATACACCAGCGACGACATTCGTGGCCTTGCCATGGTTTTCACCGGCTGGAGCTGGGCCGGGCCGGACAAAAGCCAAGACCGGTTTTATGGATGGAGAGATGTCGATCCGAACCGCGACTGGCTGCCGATGCAGAATTATCCGGACTTCAACGAAACGCTGCCCAAGTCATTTCTGGGCGTGACCATTCAGGCGAACACCTCGGGCGAGGCCAGCCTGAAGACCGCGCTGGATACACTGTTCAATCACCCGAATGTCGGCCCCTTTATCGGGCGCGAATTGATCCAGCGCCTGGTCACCAGCAACCCCAGCCCCGCCTACGTGGGGCGCGTCGCGGCAGCGTTCGCCGACAACGGCCAAGGTGTGCGCGGCGACATGAAGGCGGTCATCAGGGCCGTATTGCTGGATCCAGATGCGAGGACAATCCAGACAGGCAACACCGCGGGCAAGATTCGCGAACCCGTCATTCGTCTGGCCAACTGGATGCGCGCCTTCCACGCCACATCCAGCTCTGGCCGCTTCCAGATGGGGCAAATCGACGACCCGCTATGGGGACTGGCCCAGACGCCGATGCGCGCGCCTTCCGTATTCAATTTTTTCCGCCCGGAATATGTGCCGCCGAACACCAATATCTCCGCAGCCGGCAAGTTCTCGCCCGAGATGCAGATCACCGAGGAAATGTCGGTAACCGGCTACCTGAATTTCATGCGCGTTGCCATTCAGGATGGCACCGGCTTATCAAATGACATCAAGGCTGATTACACGGCAGAACTGGCGCTGGCCGGCACACCCGAAGTGCTGGTGGATCGCGTCAACCTGCTGCTCATGCAAAACCAGATGTCCCCGACCTTGCGCAGCCAGATCCTCACCGCGATCAATTCCAATCCGGGTAATTCCAAAATCAATCGCGTTTATCTCGCGATCTTCCTGACCATGGCATCGCCGGAATATATCGTACAAAAATAAAGGTAACTCATGACCGAACCCATCAATACCTCCCGCCGCGAATTCCTGCGCAAAGCATCAATGCTCTCCGTAGCCGGAACGATAGGTGCGCCATTTGCGCTCAACCTGTTTGCCATAAACGTGGCTGCGGCATCTACCTATAACGCTGTCGGGGACTACAAGGCGCTCGTGTGCCTCTATCTGGCGGGAGGAAACGATAGCGCCAATATGGTGATCGCGACCGACACTCCATCGTGGGCGGGCTATCAGGCAGCCCGCGGCGGATCCATTGCGTTTGCAGAAGCAGCCTTGCTGCCTACGGCCATCATCCCGACCACCACCAAAGTGGATGCAGTTGGCACTCGCTCCTTCGCCTTGCACCCCGGCATGGGACCACTAAAAGTCTTGTTCGATGCCGGACGCGCCGCCATCGTCGCGAATGTCGGCACATTAATCGAACCGATCGCAGACAAAGTTGCCTACAACAACAGCGCCATTCGCAAACCGCCCAGCCTGTTTTCGCATAGCGACCAGACCGGCCAATGGCTCTCGGCCGATCCGGCGAAACCCATTTATGGATGGGGCGGCCGCATGGAAGATCGGCTAAAAGCCAGCAACACCAGGCAGAATTTTTCAAGCATATCCCTGACCGGCAATAGCGTGTTTCTGGCAGGAGAAACCGTCAACCAATACCAGGTGGATTCAAACGGCAGCGCTGTGGCAATCGGAGGAATGAGCAATTTGTTCGGCAGCAACACCACCCTGTTGCGGGACATTATTACCACGCCGACCAGCAGCAATGTTTTTGAGATGGATCATGCAGCCGTCGTGCAGCGTGCGATAGTGGCACAAGCCGACCTCAACAGCGTCATGCAGGCAACCGCATCAACCGTAACTGCACCCACCAATTACAACCCGCTGGCGACCCAATTGCAGACTGTGGCTCGCATCATCGCCGGGCAAACAGCTCTGGGGGCACACCGGCAGGTATTCTTCGTCGCCGTAAGCGGATTCGATACGCATAATGGACAGTTGGCGGCGCATGCCGAGCTGATGACCCGGCTGGCAGATGCGATTTCGTATTTCGACGGCGTGCTGTCAACCCTGCAGGTCGACGGAGTAAAAACCGACATGCGAAGCAAAGTAACGCTGTTCACCGCCTCCGACTTCGGCCGCACTTTCGCCAGCAACGGCAGTGGTACCGACCACGGCTGGGGTGGTCATCACCTTGTGGTGGGTGGCGCAGTCAAAGGCAAGGAAATCTATGGCGAGTTTCCGCAAACCACCGTCAGCGCCGGCAACCCGCGCGATATCGGTTCCGGCACCCTGATACCGAACCTCTCCGTCGACCAATATGCCGCCACGCTGGCCAAATGGTTTGGTCTGAGCCCGGCTGAAATCACGGAAGTGTTTCCCAACCTGGCCAACTTCCCGACGCAGGACCTGGGCTTCATGGCCTGACTGGAAACAATCATCGCAGCTATTTTTGGATTCCGGTTTGCACTCAGATCCCCATGCACACCATATAGGTGGCGCTGTTGACAATATTGTCGGTGGTGACCGCTGCGCCACCCATTGAATTGGTGGCTCGCATGGAACCGGAAGCGGTATTCCCATCATCCATGATGAGGTCGAGTTTTTTTACCAGCCGTCCTGAAATGTTGTTCGTACAGATGGTGAAATTCCCTGTCAGTCCGGTGATCAGCGTGCTGTCAGTTTCGGATACGCCGATAAACCCGCCGGACAACTTTAGCGGATCACGTACATGCAGATTCACGCCCCCGGGATTCTGTGCCAAACCGGCCGAACGAACGTATTGCCAGACTTTGAAAGTCTCTCCCGATGTCGAGGTCCAGTTCCCGTTCTGAATTGCGTTCAAGTTATTGCCAGAATCGGCGGCATCCTGCAAACGCAAAGAAACTTTGCGAACATCGCCCTGCCTTGACCGCGCCCCGTCCTGGGAATCATAGACTGCGCTTTGAATACTGCGAAAATCGTGCTCCAGACGATTCACTTGTGAGCTGATGGTGAAATCCTGTCCCATCACCGTCACGGTCGCCAGCAAACAAACAATTGCGACAGCCAAGCCAATTTCAAACAACGTAAATCCGGACTGGCTATTAGGCTGCATTACATCTTTCTGTTTAATTTTCCGTTGCATTAATCGTGTCCCGAACAAACTTTACTTTCTGCACATTGCATCGCAATATTTGTGCCATTGTTGATATTGTTGAAAAAGCTCGCCAAATATGGGGAATGCATTTTTAAATTGTGGGCATTGAATGGCATCTGACGATGCCCGGTCAGCAGTTGACGGGAAAAGGTCGCCAATAAAAGGGCCTTTTCCATCGGGCTCTGTGCCTGTTCGAGAGGAAACAGCTCTCATGCGGCACCCGGATCGCGCGTATCAGGGAGCGGGGACATGCTTTACAATGAAAGCGGCCGCAGAAAGAAAAACAATTGGCCCAACCTCCCGGGAGAAAATCAATGACATTCATTACATGGCTGGTGTTCGGCGCAATGTTCATGTTCGGCGAGTTCGCCATGGGCAACTTCTATCTGCTGGCCATCGGGCTGGCTTTCATCTACCCCGCCATTGCTGCCTATCTTGATGCCTCTTTGGGCGCGCAGCTGGCCGTGCTCGGTGCCGGAACCGTTGTTCACTCGCTGATCGTCATGCTCTTGCGCAAACGCGGACCATCCGGCTCGCCTTCGAATATTCCCGATGATGTGGGGCAACGCGTGGAAGTCATCGAGTGGATCGACGAAAACTCCGCCAGGGTAAGTTTTCGCGGCCAGGTATGGGAAGCAGACAAAGTGCGCGGCGAAATGCCCGATGCTGCCCATGGCATCATCCAGTCTGTGCAAGGCAGCCGTCTCATCATTTCAACCGAATGATCAGCTCTGGAAAGCACATAGCGAATGAACCGGGCGAGTTTTGGAAACATGAATATCTCCCTGCCCTGCCCCGTCCAATCAATAAACTCATCCAGTCAGCCCTGTCGAGTAAACAGCGCAAACTGTTTCGGTGACAAACCGATTCGACTGTTGGTATTGCTGTTAACAGTCCTCGTCCTCGCAACCGCATGCAGCAAAGCCAAAGAGCAAGCCATTCCTCCCGCCAGCATCGTGTTGGCACTGGGCGACAGCCTGACCGAAGGCGCCGGAGTCTCTCGTGAAGAAGCGTGGCCCAACCTGCTGGCCAGCAGAACAGGATGGGTAGTAATCAACGGTGGAGTGAGCGGCGACACCAGCGAAGGCGCATTGCAGCGTTTGCCGTCCCTGCTGGAAAAGCACAAACCGGTGCTGGTACTGGTGGCACTGGGCGGAAACGACATGTTGCGCCACCTGCCCGAGCAGGAAACCGTCGCCAACCTGGAAAAGATCATCACCTTGATCAGGACGCATGACGCAAAACCGGTGCTGCTGGCAACACCGCAACCCAGCATTGCTGGTGCAGTGTTTCAGCACTTGTCCGCAGCCGACTTCTACCAACAGATAGCCGATACGCAGAAAGTTCCATTGATCAAGGATGCGCTTGCCGACGTCATATCCCAACCGCAACTGAAGGGCGACCCCCTGCACCCCAATGCCGCTGGACATGCGCTCCTGTCAGAAAAGATTTATACGGAGCTCAAGTCATTCGGCTATATCCGCTAGCGGGCCGGAATACTATCCCTGGTACATTTCGTTCCGAAACTTGGAATCCGGATTCTCACGGGGATGGAAAGAAGCCATGAGTGAAACGATAAGCCTGACACGTGCCGCACGGCTGATCGGTGTGACGCGAGCGGAGTTGCAAAAGAAGTCCCGCACGACGAGATGATTTCGCACGCGCGAATTCAGTGGCCAGCGTGAAATGATTTTCAACCGTTACGCCAAATAAAAAACCGCTGACTTTTCAGACAGCGGTCAATTTCAGCTCAATAAATGAAAACTATGACTGAACAGTCAGGCTATTTCTCGGGTTTGGTGATGCCACACAAAATAACGCCAATGACCAGTCCCCCCATAATTACCGCCAAACCAACATTGCCGCCAATGCTGTCCTGAAACTCGTCACCGCCGACAATCCAGGATAGCAAAAAGAAGAAAACGGCAAGGGAAAACCAAATAACCTCGCCAACCGACAAAGCGAACAAGTTGTGGCCTTTGGGAAAATGAACATCGCGAAAGTGAATGGAATGCATAACAGTCTCCTTTACTGGCAACAGGAAAATATACCGATTCCAATACTGACCGCGGCGACCGGGAACCCAACGACGACATCCCAACACCCCGACGGTCGCCGCCGAAGGTGCGCTTTTTGATGAAAAAGATCAATATTGCGCAGTCGCGGGGTTGGGAGTAAGTTCACCAATTGAAATGAACGGCGTTTCATTCAAATGATTATCATTTTCAATCCGCCCAATCATTCGGCACAGGTGAATTGAATTCATCTGATCAAGTCGCGTTTGTTGTTGTCTCCCTGCCTGATATTGTCCGACCTCAGTTTTGCCGAGTCTTTGCGTTTCAATCAACAACAATTACATTGAACTCCAGCGGAAAAATAGCTTCCAATACATTACCGGGGGCTTTCGCTATTGCGCTCGGTTGCGGACAGCAATAACATCCAAATCCCCGTGTCTGTTAAGGTACTGAAATGAAAAAATCTCTCAAGAACATCATTACCTTCGTAACCGTGATTCTCCTGGCAGCCGGGTGCGCTGCGCCTCAACCTTTGCCATTTCAACTGATCGATTCCGAATCCAGGGTACAAAATGGAACGATCTTCACGGATACCCAGCGCATTGAGGCAATGGTCGACGGGCAGTTATACAAAGGCTTTTACATCTTCGCCAACGGCGTGGCGTATTCCCAATCCTTCGGGGGTTGGCGAGCCAGCCCGCGCGAGACCGTAACCAACTATTCATCCAACTCTGTGCGCGCCCAATTGACTTCTGACAAAGGCCAACGATTGAAATGCGATTTCCTGTTCGAGGGAAGAAAGGCAATCGGCGAATGCCGGACTCCTGCGGGTGCCGTTTTTCATTTGATTGCCGACGAGAAGTGAATTTTCTGTAGCTGATGGTTAGGAACCGGGCGCCGGCAAGACCGGCACTACTCGGTATCATTTCCTCGCAAATCCCCCACCCAACTGTTTCTTGCGCTCCGCGGTAAATGTCCACCAAGGTTTGGCGTCGCCGCCGCGCATGAAATGCACGATGGACAGGAACACATCGATCACGCAGGGGTCGTGACGCTGGCCGGTCCTGTCGCACAGCGACACATACATCTCATAGGCATCCCGGTCGCGCAACTGCTCCGGTGTGTGGATGCCGATCAGACGCAAGTCGACGGCCATCGCTGGGCCGATGTTGGGTAGATCTTCCAATTTGCGCACCCGCTCGCGTTGGACTTTTTGCGGATTCATACAGCCGCTCCCGGCACGCCCAAGGCCACACAGCGCATCCCCACAAACGCAGTACACGAAGTAACAGATGCTGCATCCATACCCGACTCCTGACTCATCAACCACAATGGAATACATTTTATCCGGACAAAATAGTCCATCAATATTTTCCCCGATATAACAAGTATGACTGAAGCACTCCATCAGCAACACCGCAGCCCGACTGGACAATCCAACCTCATTCATTAGCCAACCGGAAATTCCGGTGTATATTTACTACCCTGTCCATGTACCAACCCACATGTTAATGCCATGAACAAATTTGCAATCGCAATTCTCCTCCTGCTCGGCACAACTGCTTGCACCAGCCCCCAGGTAACGCCCCCGCCAGTGGTGGAGCGTCCAGCAGCAAAGATCGCACTCGCCCTTGGCGGCGGCGCCGCACGCGGTTTTGCCCACATTGGCGTGATCAAGGCGCTGGAGGCACAAGGCATCTCTGCCGACATCGTGGTGGGCACCAGTGCCGGCTCCGTCGTAGGCTCACTCTACGCGGCCGGACTCAATGGTTTTCAAATACAGGAACTGTCCATGAACATGAATGAGGACCAGATTCTCGACGGTTCAGGCATGTATAAATGCGTTGTCGAGACGGTGGTCTCAAACAAGCGTGGTTGCATCAAGGGCCAGGCGCTGCAGGATTTCGTTAATAGAAACGTCCACGGCCTGCCGATGGAAAAGCTCAACAAGACTTTTGCCGCCGTTGCCACCAACCTGCAAACGGGTGAGATGGTGGTGTTCCGCACGGGCAACACGGGCATGGCAGTTCGCGCCTCATCATCCGTACCGGTATTTTTCGAACCCGTCACCATCAATGGACAGGAATACGTCGATGGCGGACTGGTCGCTCCCGTTCCTTCAAGCGTGGCCCGTTCATTGGGTGCCGACTTCGTCATCGCCGTCGACATTTCAGACCGCCCACAGGATAAAAACACGACGGGAATCACCGACATCATGTGGCAAACCTTTTCCATATTCGGACAGACCATCAATCGTCACGAGCATTCCAGCGCGGATATCATCATTCGCCCAGTCACCTACGGTCTTCCCTCCACCGACGCGAGCGGCCGCAACAAAGCCGTGCTCGAGGGAGAAAAGGCGGTTGCTGCAATCCTGCCGGAACTGAAAGCCAAGCTGGCAAAACTGAATGAGACAAAGCATGTGGCGGGAATGCCGTGAATGTCTGGTGCCAGCCCCCTGTTCCTTGAAAACAGCACACACAGATCGCCATGAAAAACAAAAAAAACAATCAGCGAATGAACTATGTGGTCGTCAAGGAAAATGGCGTCTTCATCGCGAAGTGTTCCGATCTTGATCTGGAATGTCGCGGCGCGACCGAACAGGAAGCGGTAGCGAATCTGCAAGAAGCGCTGGCGCTTTTCTACGAGGACCTGCCGGGGCCGGCTGACGGCTAGGAAGCGCCGATTGGCCCCCGACACCCACCACAATTTGTAACCCCGACATGCAACAACCCGCTTCCTCAACCCGCGAACTCGTCCACCTGGCATGGCCCATGCTCGTCGCGCAACTGGCGATGATGGCGAATGCCGTCATCGACACCGCCATGGCCGGGCGGCTCACCGTCATCGACCTTGCCGCTGTCGGCATTGCCGCATCCATCATGGCCACCATCCTGATGTCGCTGGTCAGCGTGCTGCTTGCCGTGCCGCCCATCATTGCGCAGTTGTATGGTGCCAATCGGCGTGCCGAGATCGGGCGCGAGATTCATCAGGGCGTGTGGATATCGCTGGTGCTGGCACTCATGGCGATCCTGCTGCTGCGTTTCCCCGGGCCGTTCATTGCGATCTCCGAATTGCTGCCCGCAGTGGAAACGAAGGTGCGCGCCTATCTCGCGGCTTCGGCCTGGGGCGTGCCTGCAGCCTTCGCCTTGCGATTGTTCTTTGGCCTTTCCACCGGCATCGGGCGTCCGCGTCCGGTAATGTTCTTCAACCTGATGTCGCTGGCGCTCAAGATCCCGCTGAACGCACTGTTCATGTACGGCCTGTTCGGCTTCCCGGCGCTGGGCTCCACAGGTTGTGCGGTGGCAACGTCCATCGATGCCTGGCTGATGGCCGCGCTCGCCTGGGCCTGGTGCCTGAACAATCCTCGCTACACCGAATTCGATTTGCGCAGACGCATCACCGCGCCGGACTTCGCCGCCATACGCGAATTCCTCAAGCTCGGCATACCGATTGGTTTAACGTTCATCGCAGACGTAACCGCGTTCACCTTCATGGCGCTGTTCATCGCGCGGCTGGGCCCCGTCATGTCCGGCGCGCACCAGATCGCCGCCAACCTCGCGGCACTGGCCTTCATGATCCCGCTCTCGCTGGGCAATGCCACCTCGGTGCTGGTCGGCCAGGCACTAGGCGCCGGACATGCCGTGCGTGCCCGCCACATCTGCTGGGAAGCCATACGCTTCGGCATGACCATCGCGATCGTGCTGTGCCTGACACTCTGGCTGGGCGCGCCGTATATCGCCGCGTTCTACACCACCGATCTGCAGGTGCAAGCCGTTGCCATCCCGCTGATCGTGATGGTTGGCCTTTACCACCTGGGCGACGCCATGCAGGCCATCACCGTCAACGCTTTGCGCGGATATAAAAATTCAGTCGTGCCGATGGTGATCTACACTGTCACGCTGTGGGTGCCGGGACTTGGCGGCGGCATTGTGCTGGGACTCACCAACTTCTTCGGTCCGGCCCGCGGTGCGCCCGGCTTCTGGCTCGCCGCAATCGCAAGCATCTGGCTGGTGGGTGGGTTGATGGCGATATACCTGAATCACACCGCAAAGAAGCATTGCTCCCGCTAGCACGTTGACACAACCCACCCGATTCAAATAAAGTTTATACGCTTGCAGATCTGCCGAATGCACATTGCACCGCATGTACGGTGCGAGGCTCACGGCAAAGTCCCCAGGAACGAGGCTGGCGCAGGTCAATAACCCGTAACAACGGGAAACATTGCCAGCACAACTTGTTCGACAAAGGGGGCTCACTTGCCATATTTTTCCCAGCGCATTTTACCCGGGCCGAAAACACCGCGGCCTGTCCCTTTCGTTATTTTTTTACATTGGTGTTGAATGAAACATTGGTCCGGTACTTTTTACTTGTTTTTCCAACTTGAAAAGGAATTGCCATGGTTTATAAAGTCAGCCTCACTGCAAACTGCGACGATGTATTTTTGGCCTGGAACCCCGGAGAGGACTTACCCGGGTGCATCGGTTTTGCGATCGAGCGGAAACTGAACGGAACGGTTTCCTTCCTGGAAAATCGCGTGGGATTCAAGGATGGCGAAGTGCCGGATTCTGCGCCGTCGACCGATTATCCTTTCCAGCGCCTGTCATGGACCGATCACGGCGTGAACCGGGGCGACAAAGTGGCTTATCGCATCACGGCGCGCATCGGTACCCAGGGCAATTTGAAAGACGGCCCGGCGAGTAACTGGACGGACGAGCTCACGCTCTCCCCCGTGTATGGCGATGTGGAGGCCTACTTCAATCGCGGCGTCGTCCTGTCGCAATTCATGGGTCGCCTGATGAAGGAAAATGGCTGGAACGCTGGCGACATCAAGGCCCATGCCCAAGAGATCGGTGACAAGGTGCGTAATTTTCTCAGCGGCGAACTCAGGCTCGCGCTGCTCAAAATACTGGACGATGCGATTGCAGACAAAGCGGTCACGCTTAACGCTGCACTGTTTGAGCTGAACGACAAGGAACTGCTGGGCAAACTGACGCAACTGGGTGGGCGCCTGAATATCGTTCTAGCCAACGGGGCAGTCAAGAAGCGCGGCGACGACGAAAACGCGGACGCCAGAACGACGCTGAAAGATGCTGGCGCCAATGTCATCGACCGCATGTGCGCACCAAGCTTCCTCGGTCACAACAAGTTCGTGGTCCTGTCGAAGAATGGAAAACCAACCGCAGCCTGGACCGGCAGCACCAACTGGCAACCCACCGGCCTGTGCACGCAGGCGAACAACGGCATCCTGATCAACAGCGCCTCGGTTGCCCAGTGCTACATGGATGCCTGGACCCGGATATCGGAAGCAGGCGACAAAAAAGGCGGCGCGCTTACCCAGGGCAACATGATCCAGCCGCCGCAGGTGCATACCCTGCAGAACAAGTCCTATGCCTTTGCGCAATTCACTTCCGTGCCGCAGTCGCCGCAGGCAATCGACATGGCCGAGTTGCTGGACCTGATCGCCGGTGCCAAACAAAGCTTGCTGTTTGCGATGTTCATGCCGGGCGTCGACATCTTTAGTGCCGCCGTGGGCCGGGGCAAGGATATTTTTGTGCGCGGCGTGGCCAACACCTTCCCGAAAGCCGCCGCCGACACCAGCAACGTGGATGTCGACCTGGTCGACAACGGACAACAAGCGCCGCAGTTTCAACTTGAGGTCGTCGAGCCGCAAGGTATCGACAAGCCATTCTCATCATGGGTGGAGGAAGTGACGCGACGGCAATTCAACGCGATCGGGCACGCCATCATCCACACCAAGGCACTGGTGATTGACGCCTTCGGTAACAACCCGACCGTGGTGACAGGCTCGCACAACTTCTCCAAGACGGCGAGCAATGCCAACGACGAGAATTTTGTCGTGATCAGCGGCAACCGGGCATTGGCCCAGGCGTATGCGGTCAATATCCTGGGACTGTATGACCATTACCGCTGGCGCCAGTACGTGCTTGATAGCGAAAAAACAAAGAAGCAAGTCTGGAGCCACCTGAGCGAAGATGCCGGCTGGCTCAAGAAATATCGCGCCAGTTCGGATCGGAAAGCCTTGCTAGCTGCGCTTGGCATCGCAAGCTGACCATGCAGTACAAACCACGATTCCCGCCTTGAACGGCGGGAAATCGCGGCCAATCCCTTATTGCATAAAGGTTTTATAGGCCTATGCGCGTATCAAGTTCAATCAGTTTTTGTCAGGCAAGCATCGCAAATATTTGCGATGATCATAGACCAAGCTCTCGCATTCCAGAAGAGTCGTTTCTACAAATCACACCGGGAGAGAACCGTGAACACAGAAGAGTTAAAAAAAGAACAGCGCACACTGAGCCAGGTGCGCAAGACACTGAGCAGCATCGTCAAGGATGTCACACCGCTTCCAGGAAATTCCAACCCGCTGTCGAATGACACGATCGAAGAAATCAAGTATTGCTTTGCCGTAATCTCCGGGCGAGAAAAAGAGCTGACCGATAGACTCGGCGTAGACAAGCCCAAGCCCCATCTCCCGGCCAGTAACGAACCAGGCTCGAGCACCCTCAACTTCGTCAAATTATCCAAACACAAAAAGGTAGTTTGAAGCCGGTCGCGATGGGGGCGGCCAACACCGTTACAATGCGGCATGGAAATGATCTATGACATGCCGCTTTTCCGCCCACCCTC
>CAYOJU010000076.1:0-14163 GCA_964404355.1 uncultured Sideroxydans sp.
AGGTTCGCTTCCACTACCTCGACCACTTTCTCGTCCAGCTTGCCTTCCTCCGCTTCCAGCTTGAGCAGGGCCATGATGACCACTTTTTCCAGCGGTCCCCGGTAGGGCCGCTCCTGTGCCAACGCCTGAAATACATCGGACACCGCGACGATACGTGCCTCGAATGAGAGATCGGCGCCTTTGGTGTGGTTGGGGTAGCCGGTGCCGTCCATGCGCTCGTGATGCTGCAACGCCCACAGGCTGACGCGCTCCAGTCCGCGGATGTTCTTCAGGATGCTGTAGGTATCGAAACAGTGCTGGCGCATGATGATGGTCTCAGCCTCGTTCAGCACACCCGGTTTTTCCAGCAATTCGTCCGGCACGCGCAACTTGCCGACATCATGCAGCAAGCCAACCAGTTCCAGTAACTCGCAGGTTTCTTCCGGCAAGCGGAACAGGCTGCCGATATGGCGCGCCAGATGGGCAACGCCGTCGGAATGTTGTTTGGTATAGGGACTCTTGGCATCTACGATGCAGGAAAAGATATGAACCAGGCCGCGTAATTCATCGAATTCCATGGTCTGGTCGGAGTAATGCGACAGCCAGGTCGCCAGATAGCCACTGACATTGTCACTTTCCAAAGTAAACCAGAACGGTTCCGGACGCGACACCTCCATGAAGGCGTCGACCAGTTCGGGACTAAACCAGTTACCTCGGCGCTCGAATATCTTGCGCCTGATTTCTTCTTTGCCCAGCAGTATGTCTTTCCCCTCAAGCTGATAACCCAGCGCGAGCACATCGACGCGGTCTACCATATAGATGCAGTTTGCCCGCAGCTTGACCTCCAGCGGCAGATCCAGATCCTTAAGTACAGACCAATGGGTGTGGTGATGCAATACCGTATCCGACAGGTGTTTCAGCAAGGGACTGCTGGCCAGCAGATCGGCGCCAAGCTTGCAGTGTTCGGACTCATTTTCCCAGGCCATCTGTGCCAGCTTGGCATGCACCATCGTTTTGGATACACCGCTGTCGTGCAGGATAGCGGCCTGAAACAGATCGTCCAGACGCTGACCGGTCCATCCCAGATGTTTGCCGCACTCGGCAGCCATGTAGGCAACGCGCTTGCCGTGATGAATGTGAGTTACGCCCACCAGATCGAGGGCATCGGACAATGAATAGATGGCCTCGTGCAGATTGACGTTATAAGTGGACATTGCTAACCCTCTGTCTTGTACACCGGGTATTGTCCGGTCGCATAGCCCCTGGATAACACCTGATAAAACTACTTTACAGCAACGTGCAGACTCAGTTCGCGGAACAGTGACTACAACTCTACCTGCTTCTGCTTGACGATTCCAGCTTCAACTCGCAACAGCGATTGCATCGAACTTCTATACCTCCCCGTCGAACACCCAGGCATCCATCGCCAGCAAGCCGAAAGTCATTACCCGATTCAAGTGTTGCGCACCTTCCACCTTGGTTGCCGCTCCCAGCGCCACGAACAAAGGCAATAAATGTTCATCGGTAGGATGGTTCAACTCGGCATACGGCGCCAGCGTGCGATAAGCACAAAGCGCATCTATATCGCCTTCGGTAATTCTTTCAGCGATCCAATCGCAAAAATCCGTCACCCAGACAGGCGCACTTTCACCCTGCGGGTGTTTGAATACGGCGCGCAGGTTATGCGTAATCGAACCGCTGCCGACGATCAATACGCCCTGCTCGCGCAGCGGCCGCAGGGCACGCCCCAGCGCAAGGTGCCAGGTCGGGCTCCGTTCTGGCTGCAAGGAAAGCTGCGCAACAGGAATGTCCGCCTGCGGAAACATGATGCTCAACGGCACCCAGGCGCCATGATCCAGGCCATGGCTGTCATCAATTTGTACTGGAATATCTGCTTTCTGCAGCAGCTGCGCTGCCGCTTCTGCCATTTGCGGCGCGCCCGGAGCGGGATATTGCAGGCTGTATAGTTCTTTGGGAAAGCCGCTGAAATCGTGGATGGTCTCCGGCTTCACTGCCCGGCTGACGGTCGGGATATGCGATTCCCAGTGCGCGGAAATAACCAATATGGCAGTGGGCTTGGGCAGTTGCGCGCCCAACTGGCGCCAGGCGGCACCCGTTTCACCCGCGTCAAGCGGCAGGCTGGGGGCACCATGCGAAAGAAATATGACAGGCATCATGATGTGCAAATGCTAGCACGTTGTGAGGATAAAATATCTACCCCGATCACCTTAAGGCCGCTATGGAATACCGACAATTAGGCAGCAGCGACTTGAATGTGTCCGCATTGGCGCTGGGCACCATGACCTTTGGGGAACAGAACACCGAGGCCGAGGCGCATGCACAACTGGACTACGCAATATCACGGGGCGTCAATTTCATAGACACCGCCGAGATGTACCCGGTCGCTCCGCGCGCCGAGACTGTGCACCGCACCGAAACATTCATCGGCACCTGGCTCAAAAAACAGCAGCGAGACCAACTCATTGTCGCCACCAAGATCGCTGGTCCCGCGCGCGGCTTTAACTGGATACGCGGCACGCCGCGCATCAACCGCGAGCACATCACTGCTGCCATCGACAGCAGCCTGCGCCGCCTGCAGACCGACTACGTGGACTTGTACCAGCTCCATTGGCCGGATCGCTACGTGCCGATGTTCGGCTCCACCAGCTACGACGTCGCTCAGGAACGCGAGTCCACTCCCATCGCCGAGCAACTGCAGGTGCTGGCGGAATTGGTCAAGGTCGGCAAGGTGCGCCACATCGGCTTGAGCAACGAAACACCATGGGGCGTTGCCGAATTTGTGCGCTGTGCCGAACAGCTCGGCCTGCCCAGGGTTGCCAGCGTACAAAACGCCTATCACCTGATGAACCGCACCTTCGAGAGCGGCCTCGCCGAGGTATGCCACCACAACCGCGTGGGCCTGCTTGCCTACAGTCCGTTGGCTTTCGGCTGGCTCACCGGCAAATACATCGCCGATCCGAATGCCAAAGGTCGCATCACGCTGTTCCCCGGCTTCGGGCAGCGCTATGGCAAACCCAACGTACCTGCTGCCACAAAAGAATATATGCGCATAGCGCAGGAAGCCGGTCTCACTCCCGCAACGCTGGCTCTCGCCTTTGCCCGAACGCGCTGGTTCAACAGCAGCGTGATTCTCGGCGCGACGACACTTGAGCAGCTCAAGGAGAATCTGGATAGTGCAGAGGTGACGCTAACGAGAGAAGTACTGGAAAAAATTGAGACTGTGCACGGGCTGTATCCGAATCCGGCACCGTAATTCCTTTAATCCAGACCGGTTTTTCATCAAGTTTCAAACAGGCAGCAACGATCTGAATTGGTTTATGATAGCGCCCGCGGGGCACCCATATATTTCTGCGAGGAATACATGTTCAAGAAAATCGTTGCCATTGTACTTATCGTGCTTTCAGCCGGAACATGGGGTTATCTGGATTACCTGAACAAGGAACAGATCCGGGAAGCAGAAGAATTACGCAGATCAATGGAACAGTCCCGCGCCCAGGCTTTGGCCAGGGCAAAAGCGGCGGCAGAAGCGCGAGCCAAATTTGAGGCAACGATCCTGGCGGATCTGACAACATGCAAGGCAACCGCAGAAAAAGCCAAAGAAGATTTTCTGGAAGCGAACAAGAAACCCGTGCGCCACAAACGCGGCCAGTTCGCCGTTCCTGCAGCAGCCCAGAACGAGGCTGACAAGACGCAGGAAACCGCCAATGCGGTTTGCCAGACCAATTACGACACGCGCCTGAAGAACGGTTCGTAAAATCCGGGACTGCCCAAAGCTGACATCCCCGTTTTAACTTCAATTCACGTTTGTTCTGTCAGCGATACGCCGCGGCTGCGGTGGGGTAATCCCAGATAGGGTTGAATCTGCATCTCGGTCAAACGGCTGTTGATGCGCTGCGCTTCACTGTCTTGTCGTCCCTCTCCGTAAAGTGCATTCGGCGCAACCTCAAATGAAGCCACCAGCTTGACGCGGTTGTCGTACAACACGTCAATCAGCCAGGTAAAGCGCCGTGCCTCGGCGCCGTTTTCGGCAGTCATTTTCGGAATCCCCGATACAAATACCGTCGGATAACGATAGGCGATCTCCAGATAGTCGGACTGGTCATGAAACCCGCCGCACAGTTCCTTGAAATCGAACCAGACCACTTCGCGCGCGGCACAACGGACGGGTATCCTGATCTTCCTGACCTGGATCGAGTGCTCATTCCCATGCATACCCGCAGTGAGGCGCTGAAACAACGATTTCATGTTTCCCTCGGTTGCGGCATCGGCAGCCATCATGAAAATCGGATCGCGCTCCATTTGCAGCAAGCGGTAGTCGGCATTGCCATCCAGATGCAGCACTTTCAACTCGCGCTTGAGCAAGGCAATGGCGGGCAAGAAGTTCTGCCGCTGCAATCCATTGGGGTAAAGTTCATCCGGTGAATAGTTGGAAGTGGTCAGCAAGATCACACCGCGCTCAAGCAGTGCGCCCAGCAAACGCCCCAGAATCATCGCATCGGCGATATCGTCGACGTGGAATTCGTCCAGACAAAGCAGTCGTGTGGAACGCCCGATACGATCTGCCAAAGCCATCAGGGGATCCTGCTCATGGGCAAGCAGTTTCATCTCGTGATGAACTTCAACCATGAAATTGTGAAAGTGGATACGGCGTTTGCGGCGATACGGCAGGCAGTGGTAAAAGCCATCCATCAGGAAAGTCTTGCCTCGCCCCACTCCGCCCCAGACATACAAACCCTTGGGCACCTCGGGACTAAGCAGACTGCGACCGAGAAATTGGTTGCGCTTGTTCTTGAACTCGACCAGTTGCTTCCAGAACGCATCCAGTTCCTCAATGGCCTGGAGTTGTCTGGCATCACTGACAAATCCGGACTTCTTGCAAGCTGCCTGATACCAGGCTTTTGGACTGATACCTGTCTCATTTACCGGTTGATGCATTACTTTGTGACCTCGATGAATTCAAGCGCGATGCAAACCCGTTCGCGGCAAGACACCGCGTTACATAAAGCGGGAGGTGGTGTTCCAGATCGACCGTCAATAGCGCAAGAGCATTACGCCTTGACGGGTATAACCTTGCTCGCCGCCAGTTTGGCGCGCGCCCTTGCCTCGTCGGTATTCTTGCCGTTCGCCAGCGCCACGCCCATGCGGCGTTTCTTGAACGCTTCGGGTTTGCCGAACAGGCGGATGTCCGATTCCGGCACGCGCAACGCTTCTTCCACGCCCTTGAAAGCGATGCCCTTTTCATCCATCTGGCCGTAGATCACGGCGCTCGCCCCGATTGCACGCAGGCTGGTATCCACCGGCAAACCGAGGATGGCGCGGGCATGCAATTCAAATTCGTTGAAACGCTGGGTACACATGGTGACCATGCCGGTATCGTGCGGACGCGGGCTGACTTCCGAGAACCAGACGTTGTCGCCCTTGATGAACAATTCAACGCCGAACAGGCCCAGTCCGCCGAGATTGTCCGTGACCTTCTTGGCGATCTCACGTGAGCGCTGCAACGCCACAGGCGTCATCGCCATCGGCTGCCAGCTTTCGACATAATCGCCATGCACCTGCACGTGGCCGATAGGTTCACAGAAATGCGTTTCGGTTTCGCCGTTGGCGCTGATAGCACGCACGGTGAGTTGCGTGATCTCGTAATCGAAATCGATGAAGCCTTCCACGATCACCCGGCCCTGATTCACGCGCGAGCCTTTGCCAGCGTAATCCCATGCAGCCTGCACTTCAGACGCGTTATCGACTTTTGACTGTCCTTTGCCGGAAGACGACATCACGGGTTTGATGATGCAGGGATAGCCGATGCCGCCGTCGATGGCAGCCTGCATCTCTTCCAGGCTGTTGGCGAACTTGTATGGAGAAGTCGGCAAGCCCAATGTCTCCGCTGCCAGGCGGCGTATGCCTTCACGATTCATGGTGAGCTGCGTGGCGCGTGCCATGGGGATGACGCGCTGGCCTTCTTTCTCGAGTTGCACCAGCATGTCGGTGGCAATCGCTTCGATCTCCGGAACAACCAGATCCGGTTTCTCTTTTTCGATCAGGGCGCGCAATGCAGCGCCATCCGCCATGTTGATGACATGCGCCCGATGCGCCACCTGATGCCCGGGGGCATTTGCATAGCGATCCACCGCAATGACCTCTACGCCTAGGCGTTGCAGCGCGATGATGACTTCCTTGCCGAGTTCGCCGCTGCCGAGCAGCATGACTTTGGTTGCGGAAGGACTGAGCGGAGTGCCAAGAGTGATCTGTTTCATGGGGTTTGATATGTATGTTTACGGATACCCAAAATTATACACTGGGGAGTAAGATGGCTCCGCCATTCTAATCAACCAGGGAGCGAAACCATGACGAACATCGTGCAACTGCTGGGCCAGGAAGCTGATCACCTGCTGAAATACCGTTGTAGCGGCATTCCCAAGGAATCGTTGCATCTGCCGGGGCCGGATTATGTGGATCGCGTAGTAGCGATGAAAGACCGCAGAACCGGCGTATTGCGCAGCATGCAGGCCTTGTACGGACATGGACGGCTGGCCAATACCGGCTACCTTTCACTGCTGCCGGTAGACCAGGGTGTGGAGCACTCCGGCGGCGCATCCTTTGCCCCCAACCCGATGTACTTCGACCCGGAAAATATCGTCAAACTCGCCATCGAAGGCGGTTGCAACGGCGTGGCGTCTACGCTGGGCGTGCTGAGCTCGGTGGCCCGCCGCTACGCGCACAAGATTCCGTTTGTCGTCAAAATCAACCACAACGAAATACTGTCCTACCCCAATATCTACGACCAGACGCTGTTTGCCAGCGTAGATCAGGCTTTCAACATGGGTGCGGTAGCCGTAGGGGCAACCGTGTTCTACGGTTCCGAACACTCGCGCCGCCAGATACAGGAAATCTCCGAGGCGTTCGAGCATGCACATGAACTGGGGATGGCAACCGTGCTATGGGCTTACTTGCGCAATTCCGCATTCAAAGTGGGCGACAAGGATTATCACGTTGCTGCCGACCTGACCGGACAGGCCAATCACCTCGCCGCCACCATCAACGCCGATATCGTCAAGCAGAAGATGGCCGAAAACAACGGCGGCTACAACGCCATCAAGTTCGGAAAAACCCATCCCAAGGTTTACAGCGAACTCACTACCGACCACCCCATCGACCTGGTGCGCTACCAGGTGGCGAATTGCTATATGGGACGCGCAGGCCTGATTAATTCCGGCGGTGAATCGGGCAAGGATGATTTGCAGCAGGCAGTGCGCACGGCCGTGATCAACAAGCGTGCCGGCGGCATGGGACTGATCCTGGGGCGCAAGGCCTTCCAGAAACCATTGAAGGACGGCATTTCCTTGCTGAATGCGGTTCAGGATGTGTATCTGTCAAAGGATGTAACAGTGGCGTAACAGGCCCTTCGCCGCCCAATCCCGCGATTGGGCGGCGCCCCCATCAGAAGTCGTAACGGCCGCCGATTGAAACAAACTCTCGAAAGGATCTCGATGAAGTCTGCATTGAGCTGGATGAATTCTTGTTCCAGTCCAAACCAAATTGACCGTCTGTAGACAAATTCCTCCTTAATTTGTAATTGGCTCTTACTGATGGAGAAAGGTCGTAAGATTTACCGCCTGTATTGTCTGATTGGAAACTCAGGCGACAGGCTGTGTCCAGCGTCCATTTTTCATTCAAATCGGTATGGTTGCTAACCTGAAATGACTCAGATGCAACTTGCTGAACAGCTTGTTTACTTTTGGAATAACTCAAACTGAAATTCGTTATATCGCCGGGTCGAATGACACCCATTCCGGTCATTCTTTCGGAAATTGTCCAACCGCTGGAAGAGGGACCAGCATCTATACATCCTTCCTTCCAGATAACATTTTGGTTGATAGGATCGCTGCACAGATAGCTGGTGTCCCCTCCGCTACGCTGCAATCCCCCGGTTCTTGAAATGGTAAAATCGGTTCCGGCTATCCATTTTTCATTCAAATGGTTGGTCATGCCGACTTGTGCCATATTTGAAGAAGTCGTACGCTGGTTCGCCAGTTGGATCAAATCGTTCATACTGCGACCGTCCTGGATCAAGCTGGCGATCGTGCTGGTGGTGCCGCTAACTGCATTTCTAATATCCAACGTCGGACTTCTTCGATGATCCAGAAGGAAGTTGTAGTCAGTTGCTCCATTCCCCACCCCATTCGCAGTTCCTTGCAGCGTAATCATATTCAGCGCCTTGAACTGGATGTCGTAATCCATCATGGCCATGACGTTAAATCGTTGTTCAAAATACCTCACGTTTCCGCCCACTGCGCGACGGTCCGTGATGCCGCTCACATTCTGGTTGATAAAGTACACAGAGCCGCCCAAAGGACTTCTGGTGCCGTAATCAAGGCTGATGCCACCAAATGTGGGTTTGGAGTCGATCGAAAAATCAGACAACTGCCCTGTCACGACATTGACTCTCCAGCCAGGCTTAAAGCCATACCCGGCCGAAACGCCGTCAAAGCGGCCCATCACCCCGCCACCAAATCCCGACTGCCGTCCGATTTTCACTGAATAATCAAAAATCCGGTCTCTCATCTCGTAATAGGCAGCACCTAACCGATTGCTGTTTGTTTGTCCCTTGATGTAGTTGGCCGCATAGAAATCTTGGAATACAAGCCGATTGTCATACTCGTTGTTGTATGCCCGGGCCATCATATTCACATTGGTCATCAAAGACTTTTGGTCGGTGCTTGAAAAAGACGTCGGCACCTGAGTCTGAGTGGTCCCCACTGTCGAAGTCGTATTGGTCTGGCTGGCTCCCGTGTAGTAATACATCGATACACTGCCGAATTCAGTAAAGTTATATGCAGTGTTTTGAATTCTTGCCGGAGCACCCGTTGGATTGGCTGAAGCAACAAAAAGAGCAGGTTGAGACAGCTTCAACCTGTTGAGCCTGTCCGTCACCCAGGCTGCCGATTTTCCGTTCGGGTACAGTTTCAGATACGCATCGAATTCGAGAATCGCTTTGGATGTTTGTCCCGATCGTTCTCTTGCTATCCCGATCCACAATTGAGCATCTTGCGAGTATTTATTGGGAGGCAGATTGAGTACGTTATTGAACGACTCAATTGCAACAAAAGTCTGGCCCGCCAATACGGCGCGCCCTGCCTTTTCCATCAGTTCGGCCGCCTGATTGTTGGCTTTCATGATCTGATCGGCCAGCGTTGGCTTTTCTGTCGGGGAAACATTAGCCTGCGGGGCAACCTGGTCTATTTCAGGGAAAATGGGCAACCCGTCTTTGCCACCGAGCGAAATATGAACGGGTTTCAATGGCGAAGATGTCAGCACGACCTTGGGAGCAGTGACATCTCCGGACGGAGCGACAGGTGGTGCCGCAACTGGTGGTGCCGCAACTGGTGCTGCCGCAACTGGTGCTGCCGCAACTGGTGCTGCCGCAACTGGTGCTGCCGCAGCTGGTGGTGCCGCAACTGGTGGTGCCACAACTGGTGGTGCCACAACTGGTGCCTGCACCTTTGGCGCCACTGAGGCTGGTGCCATCAAAACCGGTGGGGCTGCTACGCCAACTGTCGGAGTAACCACGGAAGGAGCTTTGGCAAGGCTTGGCAGGACAAGCGGTAACGCTGCCAGCGAAATTATTGCCGCTCCGGATTCACCTGCAGCAGGTTTGCCTTCATTCTTCTGTTGCCCAACGCCCGGCTTGATGTGGATCAGCAAAGTCTTTTCGTTCTTAGCCATTGTTACGACGAATTCAGCCGGACGAGAGAACTTGATCAGCACTTTGGGACCCGTACCGCGGTCACGAGTCGTGACCATAATGTCCTGAATAAGATCGGAAGGAACGGTCGTATGCGACTCGTAGTTCTTCCATTTATCGGATGAAGGTCCAGGAGTATTGAAATAGATTGAAGTAAAGGCCGATTTACCCTGGGGGAAATTTCTCAAATAACGGATCGGTACGGTGAATTTCAGTTCCGCATCAATATCGCCTTTGGCATCTGTATGAACAGCGATGTTGTCCACGACCCCGTCCGCTACCGGTGTAACTGATGGTTCCGCTGTAATTGTCGATATTACGGGAACTGTTGCAGACGATGTGGCAGCAGGCATTATGGTTGCATCAGTTGGCTTCGGTGGTACAGCAGAAACTGTTGCCTTCGGTAGGGTAACGCGGTCAGGCTTTGCTGATGTCGCAGATGCCACGGGCGCAGATATGGGCTGTACTGTTACTGGCGGTACTGTTACTGGCGGTACTGTTACTGGCGGTACTGTTACTGGCGGCACTGATACTGGCGGCACGCGAGTCTTGGCAATAGTCTGTGCAACGAGCGGCACGGCGGCAAGTGGTTTAGTTGTCCCTCCCACCGCTTCTGCTGCAGGTTTTTCTTCATTCTTTTGCTGTAGCAAGACTGGTTTGATATGGACCAGCAGCGTCTGATTGTTATCTCCCATCCTCACGCTGAACTCGGCAGGACGAAAGAATTTGATCTGCACCTTGGGTCCTGTGCCCAGATCACGCGTCGATACCGTAATTTCCTGCACAATGTCTGACGGAGGAGTCCTGCGCGTTTCAAAATCCTGCCACTCGTCCATAGGAACGCTGCTGAGGATATTGAAAAATATCGAGGTGGACGACGATTTCCCTTGAGGAAAATGTCTTATATATTGAATCGGGACGGCAAATTTGATTACAGCGCCAATTTCGCCATTGGCGTCGGTATGCACGGTGATGTCATCGATGATCTGGGCAGATGCATAACCAGACAAAGCACACAGCAATATGGGACCTGCAATAAGCGCCAATATTCGTCGCAGTTTTCTGAATTTCATTCTGTGTATGCTCTTCAAATTCGTAAATCAGGAGCCGGCTTCGCGGAAGCCGGTTCCAGCGTAAAAAAATAGTCCAGTATTTGGTCAATTCCAATTTGTGCGCAAGCAGCTCCCAAACCAAGTAACGCAACTATTACTGTTATTACCACTTTGTGTAGGAATAGCTACTAGTGTGGCAACCTTTAACGTTACAAGTAGTGGTGTGATGACCTGAATTCGTTTGGAACGAGCCCAGATAAGAACCTTTTTTAGATTCATGGCAGGTGACGCAGGTAGCAGCGGTCTGGTTTCCGTTATGATTCATCACTTCTTTTAACCAGTCACCCGATCCCGACGAAACCTTGATTGCCGCCCCTGTGAGGGTGGTATGGCAAGTAGTGCAATCCAATGTGCCGGTAATTGTTGTCGGGATGTGATTGGACGGCTTGGCCAGAGCACCATACATGCCCCCCATGAAGCTGCCGTTGTGACAACTGTCGCAACGCCCCGTGAGCCCGACATGGTTCATTCCATATTTAACAAGTCCGCCAACTCCAGATACAGTAACTGAAGCACTGGTACCAAAGTCCAGAGATGTTTTTCCATCATAAGCCGGGTGGCACTGGTCACATCCGGTAGAACCGGTCACCGCGATGTGAGTTGGATAGGCAGAAAGCCCGGTTGCCTGCGATCCGTCATGACAGGTTGAGCAGCTCTTACCTGCCATATATGCTGGCGTGTGTGGAGCTGCTGCCGATGCCCCCAGGAAGGTCGTGCAGTTGGGGCAGCCGGTGCTGGCATTGGTATGGCACGCAATGCAATCTGATCCAGTCGAGATATGTCCGGCATTCTTGCCGGTCGCCGTTACTCCATGGCAAGAACCGCAAAGCGGCGTTGCAGGCGCTTGTGTCGGGAAAGTCGCATATGTCCCCGTATGCAGGAATGTAGCCCCCAGGAAAGTCGTATAGCCCGAAGTGTTGTTGGTTCCATTCGGTCCGGTGTGGCACGTGCCGCAATCCGCCGCCGTTACCAGGTGGCCCGTACTTTTTGCTTGTGCGTTTTGCGATATGTAAGTCCCCGAATGGCAGCTCGTGCACGTCGCTGCAGGCGGATTTCCCAACGCATTTTTATGGAACAACACATTCAGGAAAGTTGGCGTTGGGGTCGATGGTGTAGTCAGACCGGTTATCGCGTTTGTATGACAAGTGTCACATACATTTCCGGATGTTTGCGGAATGTGAACTTGGGTATTGATCGATACCACACCGGTCGCTTGACCTTGATGACAGGTGCCACAGGACCCCGCCAGAACCGCGATGGTGCTGTGGTTGAATGTTGCATTCAGGAACGTTGAGCAAAGCCCGCTGCTAATACAACCTGTACTAGTCGGCGTGTGGCACGCAACGCAATCTGCCCCACCGGTTGCTATGTGGCCGGTACTGACCGGCTGCGCCAGCAGCGTAGATCCATTATGACAAGAATCACAACGCTTGGCGGACCCGGTTGGCCCGGTCAATGTGAACCCGGTATATCCCGTAGACGCATTTATATGGTTCCATTGCACGCCGGAAAAAGTCAAACAGTTAGGGCATCCGGTCGTGTTGGGAGAATAAGAAGTGTGGCAGCCGGTAGAGTTACAGTCCGCGGACGTCGTCACATGGCCTGCAACCTTGCCGGTAGCACTTGAGCCGTGGCAGGAACCACATTTTGGCGAGGCAGTCGAGTTGTCGGCTGGGAACGATCCATAAGTTCCGAGATGCGAGAATGAAGCGCTCAGGAACGTTGTGTAGTTAACGGTGTTATTGGTTCCATTTGGCCCCGTATGGCACAGAACACAGTCTCCCGCAGTCAACACATGCCCTATGTTTTTACCTTGCGGATAATTACCGTTCGCGGCCGTCAGGTACGCTCCGTTGTGGCAACTGGAGCAGGTACCGGTTGGAATACCTCCCGGGGCATTCAAGTGATATACCGCGTTATTGAATGTGGGTGTCAATGAACCGGGGAAGCCGGTAAGCGCATTCGTATGGCATTGATCGCACGCGTTCCCTGATGACTGCGGAATATGCAGCGCAGGATTAATCGATACGACATTGCTGTACTGTCCCTGGTGGCAAGTCCCGCAACTTCCCGCAGTAACACTCGCATGGCTGAACGTGGCGCCCAGGAATGATGTGTAGCCCGCAGTGTGGCATGAGCCACAATCTGCAGTACCCGTCGCTATATGTGTTGTGCCTTTTCCAGTCGCGTTTTGTGAAGCATAGTTCCCGTTATGGCAGGACGAACCAAGACCGCACGTCATCGATGGCGTAGCAGGCGGACTTCCCAATGCTGTTGTGTGATAAAGCACACCAAGGAACGTAGGTGTACCGGCAACTGTTGCCGGATCTGTATGGCAATCGGCGCAGTTTGTTGATGAGGGAATGTGTATTGATGTTATCGATACTATGCCGGCTTTTGATCCCGTATGGCAGGTAGAACAGGCTGATCCGACCGTATGGGTAAATACCGCCCCCAGAAAATTTGCAAATCCGACGTGACAGGTGTCACACGCCGCCGCCGGTAAACCTCCAATATGCGTGGCTACATTGATGGAAACCACATAGGGATATTGGCTATTGTGACAAGTGACGCAGGAACCCGTGGCGATACCGTAATGGTCAAATCTTGCCCCCAGGAAAGTAGTGGTACCGATATGGCAGACGCTGCAATCGGGTGGTATAGCGCCATAGGCCGCCAGTGGAACGTGAATAGCCGCGTTATAACCGACTGTGTTGGGAAAGGTCACAGACGGTGTGGCATAGCCGGGTGGGCCGCCGTGGCAAGCGTTACACCCGCTTGTAACGCCATTATGGTCCATCCGGAAACTCAGGAAAGTACTGGTGTTGTTATGACAGTTTTCGCAAGGCAGCTGGGTGGGGAAATGGTTTGCCGGTTTGCTCAGAACCCCCAGAAATTGTCCGTTGTGACAAGTCGAACAATTGCTTGTTATCCCGTCATGTCTAAAGCTCTTTACCAGGAATGTGGCAGCACTGACATGACACGTATCGCAGGCAGCGGTAGTCGGAATGTGACTGACTGGTTTGGGCGTCGCGGCGACTCTCGTGCCGGTACTGTGGCAACCCGAGCAATCTTTGGGTGTGTTCTTGAAAATGCCGTCAACGTGGCATTGTTCGCACTTTAATGTGAAGTGCACATCCTTCAGCAGGAAACCGGTTTTGGAATGGTCAAACGATGGGGCGCTGGCTGCAGGTGCAGTGAGAGCCTGAGCAACAAGTGCGAAGCAGAACATCGCACACAGCAATATGACAGCAGATATCCTGCTGATCCCAACATTAAGTAAGTTCATTACTTATCTCCCGAATTTTT
>CAYOJU010000077.1:0-14151 GCA_964404355.1 uncultured Sideroxydans sp.
CCTGCTTGGAATAAATCTGCACGTAATCGTAATCGTTGGCGATGGAGGTGAGCACAGAACTGTCGGTGGTCAGCGCAATGGCGGCGAGGCCCGGACGTTCGACTTCGAAACGGTTAATCAGCTCGGCAGCGAAGTGCTGACAATCTGCCGCGGAACCGCCGTTGCCGCACGCCAGGATCTTGCCGTCATTCATCAGGCAGGTGACCATGGCCTGGGCGGCGTCTGCAATGGGTTGCGCAAGCACCTTCTTGCTTTGCAGTTTGAGCTGGGCGCTGTCGTCGAAATGTTTGCTGATACGGGCGGTCAGGGTCATGGCGTGAAAATGAGTTTTAAAGACAGGGGCGAATTTTACCCTAACGTTCTTGGCGCAGGGCATCCACCGCAGTGAATCGTCTGCGCCAAGAACGTTTCCCTCCCTTGCAGGGCGCGTTTCGGCAAAGCCGAAACCGCTCGCAAGGCGTGGAGCATGCTCCACGAAACCCCTTGCTCGCCCCCCGTCCCCCTCTGGTGAAACTACTAGCCTTTCGATTAGGCGGCAAAGCCGCCAAGTCGCTGGTTATCCCAAAGGGAGAAGAGTACGGTCGGTCGCTACGCGGGATCTAGCGTTACAGCTCGAAAGCGTTTTTGACCCACTCGACGTTTTCGGCTGCATCCAGCAGGACAGCATCGAAACGGCAGGGCGGGATACGCGGCAGGGTGGAAAGGTAGTGCTGAGCGGTCAGGATAAGGCGTTGCTGCTTGTGTGAGTCAATGCTGGCGGCTGCTCCGCCGAAGTCGCTGCGGCTGCGCTGGCGTACCTCGGCGAAGACCAGGGTTTCCTTGTCGCGCAGGATCAGGTCTATTTCCCCGAAACGGCAATGGTAATTGCTTTGAACCAGCGTCAGGCCGTGTCGTTGCAAAAACTGTGCAGCGTGCTGTTCGGCCTGCGCGCCGGGCTTCATCAGTAGCGCGACTTGCTATCCAGCGGTACACCCAACCCCTGTTTCATGATGGCCGGGGTGGCTTCGCGCTGGAAGGTATGCGCAGTCAGCGTGATCTTGCCGGTGACGCCATCCAGCGGCAGCGAGCGTGACTCTTTGTTCCCGAGTATCACTTGCAGCAGGCGGAAGGAGTCTATGCCCAGCGCATACAAGCGGTCCAGGTCGGGCGCCAGCGGCGTTGCTGAGCGGGGGTAGATCATCACGGCGGGATGATCGGGCTGCAGCATCCACGGCATGTCGACAAAACGTATGTCGGCCAGGTCGTAATTGGTTAGCGTGTTGGCATTGCCGGAAAACACCTGCGAAGTGGCATAGACCGGCAGCGTGGCGTCGATGTAGGGGCGCAGCAAACGGGCCTGATCCGCTTCGGCGGCCAGGAACACCGAATTGCCCGGCTCGAGCGGCAGTTCCTTCAGCGGTGCGGGATCGCCGGTATAGACGATCTCGGACTGAATGATGCCGCCAGCACGTTGCCACTCTGTCGCAAATGCCTGGGCCAAACGTTTGGACAGCGGGGTGTTGGTGGAAACGATGGTAGAACTGAGCAACCCGGCGTTGGTTGCGCGCATGGCGCATTGACGGGCTTCGGCTTCGGTCGGCAGACCGAAGAAATAGAGATGGTCGGTGCGCGCGTCATCCACCATATTCAACGCCAGGGTCGGGGTCGTGAGTGAGGGGTTGGCGGCCAGTGCGGCGACACCGTTACGGGTAATCGGCCCGGCAACCGCAACGGCACCTTCACGGATGGCCTGCTGGTACAGCGCGACGATCTCGGTGGCTTCATCCTTGCACGGATAGACGCGCACCGGCAATCCATTCACTTCCTTGCCGGCAGCGGCGAGGAAGCCTTGCTGTACGGCATCGGCAGCCTTGGCAAACACGGGCGATTTCAGGGGCAGCAGCAGCGCAATGTGGGGAACAGTCGGAACCGCGGGCGGAACCGGCGTTACGATGGGCGCAGCTTGCGGGGTAACCGGTGTCAGTACGGGTGCTTGCGGCGTAGTCGGCGCGGCCGGTTGGGCAGGCGCGACAGGGGCTTGCGGAGCCTGAACCGGTGCAGGCACGCCGGGTGCAGTTGTCGGCTCAGTGGCGCAGCCAAATATGCTCACGTATAGTGTGGCGATCAGGAGCCCGCGCAACCAACGAGAAATAGAGGGGAAAGTTTGCATATCGAAGCCAGGCAAAAATTGGAATGTGCATTATATGTAGTCGCCACCCCAATTGGAAATCTAAGTGACATAACCCTGCGCGGCCTCGAGGTCTTGGGCGGGGCCGATACCATTGCGGCCGAAGACACCCGCAACACGCGACATTTGCTGCAACATCATGGCATTAGCGATGCAAGGTTGCTGGCCATGCATCAGCACAACGAACGCGGTGCCGCGGAAAAAGTCATTAACCTGCTGCAACAGGGGCAAAGCGTTGCACTGGTGACGGATGCCGGCACCCCGGCGGTGAGCGATCCCGGTGCGGTGCTGGTGGAACTCGTGCGCGATGCGGGGTTCCGCGTGATCCCCGTTCCCGGCGCGAGCGCCGCGGTCAGCGCGTTGTCGGCATCCGGCTTGAGCGCGCCGCATTTTCTTTTTTATGGATTCTTGCCGAACAAATCCGCCGCGCGCTGCAGCGCATTGCAGACACTGGCGGATCATCCATACACGCTGGTATTTTACGAGGCGCCGCATCGCATCCTGGAATGCACGGAAGACCTGCAAAAGGTTTTCGGTGACGAACGCGAGATCGTCTTTGCGCGTGAGATCACCAAGTTGTTCGAAAGCATCCATCGCTGCAAATTGGGTGCCGCCATGGAATGGCTGAACAGCGATCCCAACAACCAGCGCGGCGAATTCGTGCTGCTGGTTTCCGGCGCACCGGAACGTGCGGCCGGGCTGGATGCCGGGACCGAACGTACGCTGGCCGTTTTGTTGGAAGAACTGCCGCTCAAACAAGCCGTGCAGCTGGCGGTAAAGATCACCGGCGGCAACAAGAACGAGCTGTACCAGCGGGCGCTGGCGCTCAAGGAAGAGCCGAATGACTGATAAAATGCATGCCATGAAAACACTCACGCTTACCCGACCAGACGACTGGCACCTGCACCTGCGCGACGATGCGCTGATGCATTCGGTGCTGCCCGACACTGCGCGCCAGTTTGCACGCGCGATTGTGATGCCCAACCTGCGCCCGCCGGCGACCAATACGGTGCAAGCCGTGCAATACCGCCAGCGCATCATGGCTGCCTTGCCGCAGGGCGCGGTGTTCGAGCCTTTGATGACGCTGTACCTGACCAACAACACCGGCGCGGATGAGATACGCAAAGCCAAAAAGAGTGGTGCGGTGCATGCCGTAAAACTCTATCCGGCGGGTGCCACCACCAACTCCGACGCGGGTGTTACCGATTTGCGCAAAACTTACGCAGCCCTGGAAGAAATGCAACGCTGCGGCATGCCGCTGCTGGTGCACGGTGAAGTGACCGACAACAGTATCGACATCTTCGACCGCGAGGCGGTATTCATCGAGCGCGTGCTGCAACCGCTGCTGAAAGATTTGCCCAGCCTGCGCGTGGTGTTCGAACACATCACCACCAAAGACGCCGCGCAATTTGTGGCGAGCGCGCCGGACAACATCGCCGCCACCCTCACCGCGCATCACTTGCTCTACAACCGCAACGCCATGCTGGCCGGCGGCATCCGCCCGCACTTCTATTGCCTGCCCATACTCAAGCGCGAAACGCACCGCGAGGCGCTCATCAAGGCTGCTACCAGCGGCAACAAGAAATTCTTCCTCGGCACCGACAGCGCCCCGCACGCGCAACACACCAAGGAAAACGCCTGCGGCTGCGCCGGCTGCTACACCGCGCATGCCGCCATCGAGCTGTATGCCGAAGCATTCGAGGCAGCAGGCGCGCTCGATAAGCTGGAAGGCTTCGCCAGTTTTTACGGCGCGGACTTCTACGGCCTGCCGCGCAACAAACAGCAGATCACGCTGCGCAAGGAAGAGTGGCAGGTGCCTGCGTCGGTTGGGTTTGGCGAGCATCAGCTCGTGCCATTGCGGGCGGGGGAGAAGATGAAGTGGAAGTTGGCGGGGTGAGGGTGTATTTGTTTGAATATTTTTGGGTGTCCACTTTACGAGCATGCAATACATGAAATTAATCGTTCTATCCTTCGCAACTTTCATCTGCATTTCTGCGAATGCAGAGCCATACATTCCGGCCGAAGACTCTGCCCGAATTGTCCGTGCTGCGACACGCCTGGTAGTGGCGAAGCCAAGTGATTGGACTTTTGCAGTTATCACGGAGATGTCCTCCAATAAATACGTTCAGTTTGCCGCTGAGGACAGAGTTATTACCTTTGACTTTCCAATATTTGCAGCATTAGGCCCTCATACGCCGGGCCGGTTGAGGGATGGGAATTGTTCTGCCGAACCGCCGGCGAAGAAAGCGGGTGAAGTTGAAAATCGATATCGCTCGAAAGAGGAAGAAACCCGCATAACGAAGCTACTCAATACTATGCAGATTCAATGGAGATACAGGTACTGCCTGAGCTTTACGAAAGAAGGTCAACGCGTGGGCTACAATCTTTCCATCATTGGAAGCCTGGACGCACCGAAAACAGTTCCCACATTCGTCGAGAGCGTGCTTAAGGAAGCCTATCTCATCCCGGTGGTTCGAGGTATCAGAATTGAAACGGATGAATAGCGCGCGTAGTGCGCAATAACCATCTGGTGAAACTTATGTTGTGTACTTCAATAATTCAAATGACAGAGAACATATGCATTCGCCGGTTGTAATAGCTACCTATTCATTTCCACATGAAGCACATATGGCACGCTCGTGTCTGGAGAGCTCGGGGATACCCGCTTATGTTGTGGATGAACATACTGTGAGTATGCAGTGGTTATACTCAAACGCCATTGGCGGCGTCAGGCTGCTTGTTTCTTCCGAACATGAGAGGGAGGCATGCGAAATTCTGAATTCGGATTTCTCGATACAAATCGATGAGGAATTTGGTGAAGAAGAATACGTCTGTCCTCAATGCGGCAGCAAACACGTCCAACCTTACACAAAGGGAAAAAGACCGGCATTCTTGACGTTTCTGCTGATAGGATTCCCGCTGTTCTTCTACCAACGGGGCCTGAAATGTGATGATTGCGGAAAGTTCTGGAAAGAATAACTCCGCTACGCTCAACCCAACCTACCAACTACATGAAAATTTAGAGATGGCAATCTGAACGGTGAACCGTAATCATGCCCAGCAACGAATTTCTGCTAAAAGACGCACAAGGACTGGAGCTGGAAATCGAGCGCCATTGCGCCGGGCTGGGGCTGGACTGCGCCGACGATGTTCAGGTCCACCAGTTTGTGCATGAAATGCTGCAAAATATGGAGCAGCTTAAGGAGGCGGCCGGCAAGGGGGATCGTACTGCCAGGGCCAAGACCGAGTTGTTCAGCATGGTGATGATGTTGCATGAAGCGAACACCAAGGCATACGGCCTGGAATACATGACCCACATCAACGCGTTGGCAACCCGTGAACCGGCCTGGGTGGCGCTTGCCAAGGTGATGTGGAGCGAACTGGAAAGCCGCAATCCGGATAGTCAATAATGCGTTTGATCAATTACAATCCGTTCAGATAATCATGACAGTCTCTTCTTACCTCAATACCTCGCCCCAACTGGGCGAACGGGTTTTTCTCCATCCTTCCTGCCAGGTCATCGGCGATGTGAAGATTGGCGACGACAGCTCCATCTGGTGCAACACGGTGCTGCGTGGCGACGTGAACCGCATCGTGATCGGGCGCGGCACGAACGTGCAGGACCTGACCATGGGTCATGTGACGCACAAGTCTAAAGACAAGCCGGAAGGCTCGTCGCTCATTATTGGCGACTATGTGACGGTGGGGCATTCGGTCGTGCTGCATGGCTGCCGCATCGGCAATGAGTGCCTGATCGGTATCGGCTCCATCATTCTTGACGACGTCGTAATCCCCGATCACGTGATGATAGGCGCGGGCAGTCTGGTGGCGCCGGGCAAGGTATTGGAGAGCGGCATGCTGTATCTGGGCCGTCCGGCCAAGGCCGTGCGCGCGCTTACAGAAGAAGAAATCACCCATCTGCGTTACTCAGCCGAGCATTACATGCATCTTAAAGACGATTATCTGAACGGAATGAAATCGAAATAGAGGGAGCCTCTAAAAATTCGAAGTTCTAAGCAAGACAAGGCGCGAGCAAAAAATTGCGACGCAGCATATGTGTAATATGTAAGGAGTAATTTTTTGTGAGCAACGCAGTATTGCGACGAAATTTGGATTTTTTGAGGTTCCCTAGAAAGATTGTTGAAAATGACAACACTAAGCCAGCAGGAAATAGACCGCATCAACTTGAACCTGGAAACATCGCGTATCGCCTGGGAAGAACTGCAACGCTTCTTTGCCAGCGGCAAGGCGATCTTCGTGAGCGATACGCTCGACCTGATCGACGTCGCCATCCAGATATCCCGGGACAACAAGGAACAAGTGGAGCAATGGATGGTAGCAGGGCTGGTGACGCCCGTTTCCGACGTGCAAGCCCAGGCATGGTTTGAAGCCAATGCCGAAGTATGGGCGGTGGTGGTGAGGCCGTATGTGCTGGTGCAATCAGCGGAGAAGTTGCAGTAATCCTCATTCCCTCCCCCTTGCAGGGGGAGGGACAGGGTGGGGGTAGAAAAGGTGGACTTCTATAACTCTACCCCCATCCTAACCTTCCCCCAGCAAGGGAGAAGGAACAGGTCCTGTTCTAATGAACAACTCGGACTAAACCTTCTTGACCTTCTTCATTGCCGCTTCAATGCGCTGACATAAGGTCTTCAAAATCTTGATGCGCGCGAAGTACTTGTCGTTGGCTTCCACCAGTGTCCACGGCGCGACTTCGGTGCTGGTGCGATCCACCATGTCACCGATGGCCTGTTCGTAGGCATCCCACTTTTCTCGGTTACGCCAATCCTCATCGGTGATCTTGAAACGCTTGAAGCCGATTTTCTCGCGTTCCTTGAAGCGGCGCAGTTGTTCTTCCTTGCTGATCGTGAGCCAGAATTTGACGACCACAGTCTGGTGGCGAGTGAGTTGCGCTTCAAACTCGTTGATCTCGCCGTAGGCGCGCATCCAGTCGAATTCGGTACAGAATTTTTCCACGCGTTCGACCAGTACGCGTCCATACCAGGAACGGTCGAAAATGGTGATGCGGCCCCTGCGCGGCACATGCCGCCAGAAACGCCACAAATAGGGCTGAGCGCGTTCTTCTTCCGTCGGTGCTGCAATTGGAACGACTTGGTACTGGCGTGCATCGACTGCCCTGGTGATACGGCGGATGGCGCCGCCTTTTCCGGCTGCGTCGTTACCCTCGAAAACAGTTACCACCGTGATGTCCTTGAATCCAGGATCCAGCGTCAGCTTGGCAAGTTTGCCCTGATATTTTTCCAATTCGGACTCGAATTTCTTCTTCTCCAGTTTCTGCGTGAGATCGAGCGTCTCCAGGATGTTCAGCTTGTCGATAGAAGGCAATAACGGAGCTGCACGGACCTTTGGTTTCTTGGCTTCAACTTTCTTCGAAGTTTCGATCAGGCGTTTGCGCAGGGCTTCAAGAATGACTTTTCCCACAGTCAGGTTACGATAACGATCGTCAGCTCCTTCTATGACGATCCATGGTGCCTCGGCAGTACTGGTATGGCGCAGCACACTCTCGTTGACAGTCATGAACTTGTCGTAACGTTTGTAATGGTCCCAGTCGCGCTTGGTGACACGCCAGCGGGTTTTGGGGTTTTTCTCCAGCAACTTGAGGCGCTTCTCCTGCATATCTCTGGACAGGTGCAGCCAGAACTTGATGATGAGCGCACCTTCGTCGGTCAGCATCTTCTCCAGACTTTTGGCACGTTCCAGGCTCTGGTCGAGATCGGCAATTTTCGTTATGCCCATCACGCGATTCAGAATCGGCCAGGTGTACCAGGAACCGAGAAATATGCCGATCCTGCCCTTGGGGGGAAGCGCGCGCCAGAATCGCCACATCATCGGACGTTCCATTTCTTCATCGGAGGGCTCGCCCATGCCATGGGTCATGAGAAAACGCGAGTCCATCCATTCATTGAGCAGGTTCACGGTCTCGCCGCGTCCCGCTCCGTCGACGCCGCCAACCAGGATGATGACCGGAAACCTCGCCTGCTCGGCCAGGTCGAATTGCGCATCCAGCAACTCTTTGCGCAATTTGGGCACTTCCTTGTCATAGGTCGCCTTGTCTATCTTGTGGCCCAGCTCAGCTGATTCGAACATGATGTGTCCTTTCAGGATTAACCTAAAAACCTCAGTTGGACGGAGTGTAGTGTATGTTCATCGTAGTGCAGGGCAAGGCGCGACGACGAGGAATGGTCGTTCCATTCCGAGAAGGAGCAACGCCGCCATGTGCTGCGAGGGACATGCAATACACTTCGTAGCGATCTCACCAAACAGGTGAGCGTGGATAAGTATCGAAATGCTTTCATACTCACTTCCTTGCGACCTCAATGGAGCGGTCAATTGAGGTTTCTAGGTTTAAAGTTGATCCGGTGCAATGACCAGACGCAACACGGTTTGGAAATCGCCCTCGCGTTCGCGTCGGCTGAACCACCAGACGGCGCCTTTTTTGATACTCCAGATGTCCGCACTACCGGTCATCAACCAGCAGGCAAGCTCTCCCATCCAGGGTTGATGGCCGACCAGCAGTACTGCTCCGCCTGCCATCGGCCAACCCGCAGTGGCGATGGCGGTTTGTGGTGTGGCATGGAGACCGATATTCGGTGCGGTGATGAATTTGGGGGTCAAAGCGGTGGCGGTCTCCTGTGCACGTAGCGCGGGGCTGACCATGACACGGGTATTCTCCGGCAGGCGGGGGGTAAGAAAATGTGCCATGCGTTCGGCCTGGCGCCGGCCCTTGTCAGTGAGCGGACGCGCCATGTCCGGCGTTCCATCCACAGCCTCGGCATGCCGCCACAGGATCAACTCCATATCTATCCCCCAAATATCCTAAAAACCGCAGTTGACCGCTCCATTGAGTACGCAAGGAAATGATCAGAAAAGTATTTTGTTATCTATTCACGCTCACCTGTTGGGTCAGTCGCTACGAAGCGTATTGCACGTCCCTCGCAGCGCATGGCGGCGTTGCTCCTCCTCGGAATGGAACGACCATTCCTCGTCGTCCCGCCTTGCCCTGCACTGCGATGAACGCACACTACACTTCGTCCAACTACGGTTTCTAGGATTATTACACTACCTGTCGCAAGAATATACCGTATATACTGTTTCTGCCACATTCATCCATGGAGACCGACATGACCAAGACTACAACGCGTAAACCCGCTGTCAGAAAAACGCCTGTTGTTCGCAAACCGGCGCCGAAAAAGGTCGCCGCCAAGCCGGAGAAAAAGCACAAGAAGGAAAAGAAGGCTGAAGGCAAAGTGAAAGTCGTTCGCGACAGCTTTACCATGCCACAGTCCGATTACGATTTGATTGCAGCGCTCAAGCAGAAGGCGTTGAAGGCGGGACTGCACGTGAAGAAAAGCGAATTGTTGCGCGCAAGTTTGCAGGTATTGTCCAAATTGCCTGCAGCGCAATTGAAACGGTCACTTTCCGGCCTGGAAAAAATCAAGACCGGACGACCCAAGAAAGGCTAGGCTGTATCGGCAGGAGCGAGAGGCTGCCCCAGCTCCTGCAGCAACTCGGTTTGCGCGCAGGTCTTGGCGCCGCGCCCGGGCGCCTTGCGGTGATAGACGCCGTTGCAGTCCATCTCCCACGCCTGCACGTTATCTTTCAGGTAGCTCTTCAAGCCTTCGTCCAGCACGCGCTTCTTGAGTTTTTCGTCGAGCACGGGGAAGCACACTTCGATGCGGCGGAAGAAATTTCTGTCCATCCAGTCAGCACTGGAGAGATAAACATCATGTGCCAGATCGTTGCGAAAATAGAAGATGCGCGTGTGTTCCAGGAAGCGCCCGATGATGGAAAGCACGGTGATGTTCTCGGACAGTCCGGTGACGCCGGGGCGCAACGCGCAAACGCCACGAATGATCAGGTCGATTTTCACTCCTGCTTGAGAGGCGTTATATAAGGCCGTGATGGTCTCCGGCTCCAGCAGTGAATTCATCTTGGCAATGATGTGCGCACGCTTGCCTTCCTTGGCGAGCTTGGTCTCGTTGGCAATGGCTTCCAGAACCTTGGTGTGCAGCGTGAATGGCGATTGCCATAAATGGCGCAGTTTGCTGGCTTTGCCGAGCCCGGTGAGTTGCGTGAACACCTCGCTGACGTCGGTGCAAACCGCTTCATTGGTCGTGAACAGGCCAAAGTCGGTGTACAGCCGCGCCGTGCGCGGGTGGTAATTGCCGGTACCCAGGTGCACATAACGGCGCAGCTTGCCGTCTTCGCGCCGTACCACCATCAACATCTTGGCGTGGGTCTTGTGCGCCACAACGCCATACACCACATGCGCGCCCACTTCTTCAAGGCGGCTGGCCCAGTTGATATTGGCTTCCTCGTCGAAGCGCGCGAGCAACTCCACGACTACCGTAACTTCTTTGCCCGCACGGGCTGCGGCGATCAGCGCTTCCATTAATTCGGAATCGGCCCCGGTGCGGTACACCGTCTGCTTGATGGAAACTACATTCGGGTCGGCAACAGCCTGCTGGATGAAATCGATGACCGGCTTGAATGATTGGTAGGGATGGTGCAACAGCACGTCGTTCTTGCGCAGCACCTTGAACATGTCCGCGCCCTTCTTCTGCAGCAAGGCAGGCATTCCCGGTACAAAAGGCTGGAACTTGAGATCGTCGCGCGCGACCTGGTCCGGGATGCGCATCAGGCGCACCAGATTTACCGGGCCTTTGACGCTGAACAGGTCTTCTGCCTTCAGTTCGAACTGTTGCAGCAGAAACTCGGACATGGCGGGCGGGCAGTTGTCGGCGACCTCCAGTCGTACTGCATCGCCGAAGTGGCGTTGCGGCAATTCACCCTGCAGGCTGATGCGCAGGTTCTTTACTTCTTCCTCGTCCACGAACAGGTCGCTGTTGCGCGTCACGCGGAACTGGTAACAGCCCAGCACTTCCATGCCTGCAAACAATTCATTGACATGCGCATGCAGAATGGAGGAAAGAAACACGAAGCCGTAGGGACAGCCCGAGATTTCCTGAGGTAACAGTATGGCGCGCGGCAATACGCGCGGCGCCTGCACAATGGCCTTGGCCGAGTTGCGCCCGAAAGCATCCTTGCCCTGCAATTCGACGGCGAAATTCAGGCTCTTGTTGAGTACGCGCGGAAATGGGTGTGCGGGGTCGAGTCCAATGGGCGTCAGCACCGGCATGACTTCACGCAGGAAGAAATCCTTGATCCAAGTCTTCTGGGCTTCATTCCACTTGGTGCGGCGCAGGAATTTGATGCCGTGTTCGGCCAGCGCCGGGACAAGTTCGTCATTGAAAAGCTGGTATTGGCGCGCAATCAGCTGGTGTGTCGGTTGGTACAGGCGCTTGAGTATCTGCGTGGCCTCCAACCCGTCCGGACCGGAAGCCAGTCCGCCCAGCTTGGCTTGTTCTTTTAATCCGGCCACGCGGATTTCGAAAAACTCATCCAGGTTGCTGCTGACAATGCACAGGTATTTCAGCCGTTCCAGCAAAGGGACTTTTGCGTCTTCAGCCTGGGCCAGGACGCGCCGGTTGAACTCCAGCAAGCCGAGTTCACGGTTGAGAAAATTTTGCGCCGGAAATTTTTTTGCCATAAGTGGGGTTATCAGCGCACCAGGTTGTTTGCGGAAATTCAGTTTTTTGGCGGGACAAAACCGGTGGGCATTTGTGTGCCGGCACCGAAGAAGTAATTCTCCATTTGTTCGGCAAGGTATTTGCGCGCATTGATGTCGGCCAGATTAAGCCGGTTCTCATTGACCAGCATGGTCTGGAACTTGATCCAGCCTTGCCAGGCTTCTTTCGACACATTTTCAAAAATGCGCTGACCCAATGCTCCAGGATAGGGCGGGCGCTCCAGCCCTTCCGCCTCGCGACCCAGTTTTACGCACTGTACTGTTCTTGCCATGATGTTGTTACTCCGTAAGTATGCTGAAAGTGTGTGACATTACCGTGAATCCTTGTCCAAATCCAGCGGCTGGCCTGGATCGAAGAAATGCCAGCGGTTTTTGCCCAGTTGTTTGGCCTCATACATGGCGATATCGGCTTGCTGTATCAAGTCCGCTGCGCTCTCCTGGAGACTTTTCGGCGAACAGGCGGCAATGCCCATGCTGCATGTTACGTGTACTTCCATTCCGTCGAAACTGAACTGCAACTTCTCGACCGTTGCGACCACGCGTCGTGCCAGCGCTTCAACCTGATGCTGCTCGGCATCGGCCACCAGAATGGCAAACTCGTCACCGCTCAGGCGGTAAAGCTCCTCGTTGCGGCGCGATTGCAGCGACAGTAATTGCGCGATGCCTTTCAACACCTTGTCGCCGGCGGCATGACCATGCACATCATTGACGCGCTTGAAGTCGTCGAGATCGAAATACAGCAGCGATAGACGGCGGTTATTTCGCTGTGCCTGGGCGAACAATCTTTCCGCATCTTCATCGAAGCGGCGGCGGTTGTACAGGCTGGTAAGCGGATCACGGTCGGCCAGCGCCTGCGCTTCGTGCAGCCGGGCATGCTCCGCGGTGGCATCCTCGAACAGCCAGATGCGGCCGATGTAGCGGTTGCCGCTGGCATCGGGTACTACGCAGGAACGGCTGCGAATGATCCGGCCGCTGTGCAAAGGCGTATCAAAAAAGTGACTGATGCCATACTCCTTGAGCGAGATCTCCAGATGTTGCAGAAACGCATCCGGCTGCTCCAGCAAATGACGCGCATGGGCCATGAGAGTCGCATCTGCCTGACCGATGAAATCCTCGCTTTCGGAAAGTCCCCACAGATGGCGGCATTCCATGTTGAGGAACTGCACATTTCGCGAGGGATCGACGAACATGATGCCAACCGGCATGATGGAAACCAGCGCATTGAGCTGCGCCTGTTCGGCATACAAGGCGTGCGCATAGTTCTGTTGCGATTCGATGCGGTCGCGCAGGGCCGCCGCCATACGGTTGAAACTGCTCGCGAGTTTGCCCAGTTCGTCCTGCGGCAGATCTTTGGGCATGGTGGCATTGAGGTTGCCGTGTGCCATGGATTCGCTGGCGCGGGTGATTGCCTGCAGCGGCTTGACCAGGCGCCGTACCAGAAAGAAATACATGGATGAACCGAGAATCAGCCACACCAGCGAAACTGTGACCAGATGTTCGCGCAGGGTTGCTTTGAGCGCCCCGACGAAACTGATGTCCGCACCGTAGTGCAGCGTGCCGAAGGGTTTGCCATCGTGGATGAGCGGGATAGCACCGTCAAAGCAACCGTTCTGGTCGCTGTCCGGGGACAAGTCAGAAATGGTCGCGCTTATGGCGGCGACGTTGCCGGCTGATGCGAGCAGTTTGCCCTCGGTATTGTGCACGGTGAGATAGCAATAACCATGCATTTTCGCCACATCTTGCAGCAGCTCCTGCAGATTCTCCTGCTTGTGCGCCGCAGGCCCTTCCATTAACGCCATGGCGAGGATGTGGGTGCGATCCTGCATGTCCTGCCGGGTATGATCCGACAGGAACGGGTTAAGAACCTGCAGGATGCTGAGCATGAGCATCAGCAGCACGGCGCTGACGAGCAGCACCGTGCAGAAAAAAAACTTGATCTGTAACGGACGGGAATTAAGCCAGTTGAGCATGAAGATTCCCCTGAGGATTTCTTACCGCAACACTCTGACGAAGACCTTTGAACGCCTTTGGTAGTTGTAGAGCGACTTTTTCTGTGCGGGCAGTTGCTCCACATCCACTTCCTTGAATCCGCGTTCAATGAACCAGTGTGCCGTGCGCGTGGTCAGCACGAACAGTTTTTGCAGCTTCATCGCCTGTGCCCGTGTCGCAATGTGCTTGAGCAGCACGTCGCCGTAACCGTGGTCGCGGTAGGCCGGTTGCACTGCGAGGCAGGCGAGTTCCGCCGCTTTTTCGTCGGCGAACGGATAAAGCGCGGCGCAGCCGATGATACGATGGCCGTGTTCCAGCACCACAAAACGCCCAATCTCCTGCTCCAGCAACTCGCGCGAACGCCGCACAAGAATACCCTCGGCTTCCA
>CAYOJU010000078.1:0-13979 GCA_964404355.1 uncultured Sideroxydans sp.
TCGCGCACCTTGCTCAGGAATTCCACCCCGCTCATTCCCGGCATGCGCTGGTCGGAAATAATCACCCCAACCTCGTTCTGTGCCAACAACGCCAGTCCTTCCGCACCGCTATTGGCGCGGAGGATGTTGTAGCCGTCCCGGCGCAGCAGGCGCACCAAGGCGGAGGTTATATTTTCCTCGTCGTCGACCAGCAACAGAGTGCGTTCCATCACGCCTCCAGAGAGAAATTCAGTTTTTCACCACTTTGTAGTAATTGCGTCATTTCTGCGGCGGGCACCGGCCGACTGAACAGGTATCCCTGCATTTCGTTGCAACCTTTCTTTCGCAACATATCAAGTTGCGCTGTCGTTTCAACCCCCTCGGCGATGACTTTTAATCCCAGACTGCGGCCTAGTGCAATGATGGCGGCCACGATCGCCTCATCTTCGTTATTGATTGAAAGATCGCGCACGAAAGACTGGTCGATTTTGAGACTGCTGATCGGGAAGCGTTTCAAGTAGCTCAGACTTGAATAGCCGGTGCCGAAATCATCGATGGAGAACTGTATCCCCGCCTCACGCAACTTGACCAGCGTCTCCACCGCCCCTGCTGCATTGTTCATCAGCAGGCTTTCCGTCAACTCAAGCTCAATTGCTCCCAGCGACGGATCAAGATTATTTTCTTCCAGGATATTCAATACCAAGCCGGCAAAATCCGGCTGCTTGAATTGCAGCGTCGATAGATTGACCGCAATATGGATATCCTGCAAACCGGCGGCTTGCCATGCGCGGGCCTGCTTGCAGGACGCACGCAACACCCATTCGCCGACAGGCAGAATCAGGCCGGTCTCTTCCAGTAACGGAATAATTTCGCCGGGAGCAACCAAACCGCGCTCCGGGCTTTGCCAGCGTAGCAGCGCTTCCACCCCGGCTATCTTTCCGCTTTCCATATCCACCTTGGGCTGGTAATGAAGCACAAACTCCTCGCGATCGAGTGCCCGTCTTAATTCGGTTTCCAGTTTCAGTCGTTGCCAAGCAGAGGCATTCATCTGAGCTTCGTAATACTGGAAATTATTGCGCCCTTCGTTTTTCGCCTGGTGCAAAGCCGCATCCGCGTTTTTCAGCAATGTCGTCGTATTTACGCCATCGACCGGATAAATGCTGATCCCGATGCTGAGGGTGACGAAAATTTCACTTTCGCTTATTGAAATGGGATTGCGCGCAAAGGAGTCCAACAACTTCTGCGCCACTTCCCCGGCGGCGTGCGTAGTTTTGACACCCGTCAGCGCAATACAGAATTCGTCGCCAGCAACACGCGCTACAGTATCGCAAGCACGAATCTGGCTGAACAGTCTTCCTGCCACGGCTTGCAGCAATTGATCCCCGACTGGAAAACCGAATGAATCGTTAATCTGCTTGAACCGGTCCAGGTTGATCGTCAAGACTGCCATCATGCTGTTATCGCGCTGCGCACGGGTGAGCTCCTGATCGAGCCGATCGAGAAATAGCAACCGGTTGGGCAGATTGGTCAGCGTATCGTAATGTACGACGCGATCGATCTGGTTGTCTTTTTTCTCAACCGCGGCTGCCAAATCCAGATTGACCTGCGCCAGCAAAACATTGGCACTCTGGATTTCCTGCATCAGATGCTCTTTCTGCCGCGCCATGTCATAACGCCAGAACGCTTCGACGAGATCAGCGCGCAAGGTATTGCTGTCCCATGGCTTGACGAAGAACTTGTATATGGAGCCTTGATTGATTGCAGCCGTCACTGAATCGAGGTCGGCATAGCCGCTCAATATGATGCGTATCGTCTGGGGATGAAGTTCTTTGACCTGAGTGAGGAATTCGACGCCGGTCATACCGGGCATGCGTTGATCCGAGATGATGACCCCGACTTCGTTTTGCGCCAGGATTGCCAAGCCTTCCTGGCCGCTGGTCGCACGCAAAATCCGGTATCCGTCACGCCTGAGCAGACGCTCCAGGGCGGCGCCAACTTCTTCCTCATCGTCAACCAGTAACAGCGTACGTTCCATCTCAGCCCCCGACAGTTCTTGACTAGTTGCACTCTATCACGACAACTGGCGCCTGGCACTGGCCTGGCTCGTTTCAAGGCGTACTGCTTACTCGAAAAATACCCATGTTTGCATCCAAAATCAATCGATGCCCTGTATCAATTGCTCCAGACGCGAACGACCTTCCGGCGTAGTCATGACCATCAGCACGTCCTTGTCCTGCAAACGCTGATTCGACTGCGGATTGAACTGCCATTTGTCATTTCGCTGCAAGGCTAGCACCATGCAGTCTTTATTACCGTGATACAGCACGCTCAACGGCTTGTCGGACAGGCTGTCCGGAATGATAATTTCCTCCATGCGCAGATGGCTGTCCGACTTAAGCATCTCATCCAGAAAGTTCATCACGTTGGGCCGCACCATCGCAGAGACAATGCGCAGCCCGCCGCTGAAGTCGGGGGAAATAACCTCGTCAGCTCCTGCACGCCGGGTCTTTTCGGCATTCTTCACGTCATGGCATCGCGCCACCACGCGCAAGGCCGGATTGAGTTGTTTGACGCTCAGACTGATCACCAGATTCGCACTGTCATCATGCGCCACTGCAAAAACGCCTCTGGCACTCATCACTCCCGCCGCCAGCAACACGTCGTTATCGGTCGCATCGCCATGTAAGTACAACTGTGACGGATGTGACTCCACAAAACGATGAATGTTCTTCAAGTCGTTGTCAACGATGACGGATGGGCGTCCGGTCAGTTCCAGATCATGCGCCACATTGGTGCCCACCAGCCCTACGCCGCACACGATGTAGTGATTTTTCATTAGCGCGATTTTCTTTTGCATCTTCCTTCTCCGCCGAGAGACATTGAGATTGTTTTCCAGCATGAACGCTGTCAGGGTAGAAAGCACATAGCCCATAACCCCGATACCGGCAATGCCCATAAACACCGTAAACATGCGTCCGTATTCATAACGCGTAACATCGACCGCCTCGTGAAAGCCGATGGTGGCAATGGTAATGAAGGTCATGTAGAAGCAGTCCTGCCAGGAATACTCCGGCCCGCCGAGGATGCGATAACCAACCGTACCGGTGATGAATACCAACACCAGCGCCAGCATCGCAATCAATAAATTGCGGATTACTTTGGAATCCTGATGTTCAACCATGCTACTCATCTTGCACTTCTTCACCGGGAAACATGGCCTCGTTGAAGCCGAAGTTTCTCATGTCGCGGATACGCATCGGATAGAGAATGCCATCGAGATGGTCGCATTCGTGCTGAACCACGCGTGCATGAAAACCGCTCACGCTGCGATCAATGAGCGCGCCATATTCGTCGCGTCCCTGATAGCGCAGATGGGTATAGCGCGGCACCAGACCACGCATGCCGGGCACACTGAGGCATCCCTCCCAGCCTTCTTCCATTGTGTCTGAAAGCGGCGTAAGAACCGGATTGATGAGTACTGTCTGCGGCACCGTCTCGGCATCCGGGTAACGCGGATTGCTGCTCACCTCAAAAATGACCACGCGCAGGCCAACACCAATCTGCGGCGCAGCCAGGCCGACACCATCCAGTGCATGCATGGTGTCGCGCATATCCGCCAGCAAGGCATGCAACTCCGGAGTGTCGAACACGCGAAGCTCTTCCGCCTGCTGTAGCAGGTGCACATCGCCCATGCGCAAGACGGCCCTAATCGCCATCACCTGCCACCGCAAATTCAAGAATAGCCTTTACCCGCTCCATCGCGGGATGGATCACAACACTGATCGATTCAAGCGGGACGCTGTCGCGGCTGTTACCGCGACCGGCAGCGGAATTCACCACCACTGCAATCGTGGCATAAGCCAAGCCCAACTCCTTTGCCAAAGCCGCTTCAGGCATGCCAGTCATGCCAACCATGTCAGCACCGTCGCGTTCCAGACGATTGACTTCGGCCGCAGTTTCCAGCCGTGGCCCCTGAGTGACGGCATGCACACCGCCATCCATGTATTTTTCGCCTGCTCGCTTTGCCGCAGTCAATATTTGCTGGCGCATTTTTTCGTTATAGGGCCTTGTAAAGTCGATATGCGTGACCGTTTTGTCTTTGCCGTCAAAATAGGTAAAGGAACGTCCATAGGTGTAGTCGAGAATCTGATCCGGCACGACCAGCGTGCCGGGGACCAGGTCTGAACGGATGCCGCCAACCGAGGTTACCGCGATGACGCGCTTGGCGCCCTGATCTCGCAACGCCCACAGGTTGGCACGATAGTTCACTTCGTGTGGAGGAATGGTGTGTCCATAACCATGGCGCGCAAGAAACATGACTTCGCGCTCGTTAAGGGTGCCGAAGGTCATCGGCCCGGAAGGCTCACCATAGGGTGTACGCATCACCTGCCGATGGGTGATTTTCAGGTTGGTCAGTTGCGTCAGACCGGTACCACCGATAATTGCCAGCATATTAGCTTTCCTTTAATGCATAGATCGCGGGCAAGTTGCGCCACGCACCATGTACATCCATCCCGTAGCCGAATACAAAACGGTTCGGCAATTTCATACCGACGAAATCGGCCCGGATTGGTTTGTCGCTGCTTTTCTCCTTGTCGGCAAACACGGCACTGTAGAACTTGACCGCACCCAGTTCCATCACGCGCTGTTTGATCGCATGCAGAGTCTGCCCTTCATCGAGAATATCGTCCACCACCAGCACGACTTTGCCGCGCACATTCTCGCGCGGCGCTACCTTCCAGTGCAGCTCTCCACCCTGCTTTTCATTCCCGTAGCGGGAAACATGCAGATAATCGAAATCCAGGGGGAAATCGAGCAGCGGCAGCAACTGACCGGTGAATACAACTGCACCGCCCATCACCGACAGCACCAGTGGATGTTGATCGGCAAGGGTAGAGTTGATTGCCTGCGCGACGCCATGCACCGCAGCCTGTACCTCCTCTGCCGAACGGATCATTTCGGCTTCCTCAAGCATGGTACGGGCTTGCTGGTTGCTGAGCATCAGACGACTGTTTTCAGATATTCGGCAAACCCGACGCGGATTTCTTCATGCTTGAGAGCAAATGCGACCTGCGCCTGCAAATAACCCAGCTTGGAACCACAATCGTAGCGAATGCCATGGAAGCGGTAAGCCAGCATTTGCTCTTCTTTCAGCAACTCGGCAATGCCGTCCGTAAGTTGTATCTCGCCACCCGCACCGGGTTTGATGGTTTCCAGATAATGGAAGATGCGCGGTGTCAAAATATAGCGTCCAACCACCGCCAGCGTGGAGGGAGCGACTTCGGGTTTGGGTTTCTCCACGATGCCGTGCACGCATTCGATATCCTTGGCCAGATTGGTGCAGGTAACGATACCGTATTGTTTGGTATGTTCGCGCGGCACGTCCTGCACGCCCAGTATCGAACTCTGGTATTTGGCAAATACTTGCACCATTTGTTTCACGATGGGCGGTTCGCCATCGATCAGGTCGTCCGCCAGAATCACTGCAAACGCTTCGTCCCCGATGACCGGCTTGGCGCACAGCACGGCATGCCCCAGCCCCAGAGGTTCGGCTTGGCGAATATAGATGCAGTTAACGTTCTTGGGCACAACGGACTGCACCACTTTCAGCAATTCTTTCTTGCCCTGCTCTTCCAGTGTTGCTTCCAACTCGTAAGCCTTGTCGAAATGATCTTCGATGGCGCGCTTGTTGCGGCCGGTGATGAACACCATGTCGGTGATACCGGCAGCTACCGCTTCTTCTACCGCATACTGGATAAGCGGTTTGTCGACGACGGGCAGCATTTCCTTGGCCGTGGCTTTGGTGGCTGGCAAAAACCGGCTACCCATACCGGCAACCGGAAACACTGCTTTCGTAATTTTGTTCTTCATGATTTTTCGCACTCTTTCAATTGTTGAATTAATTCCGCTTCGTTCCAAATCGGCACATTCAATTCCTGCGCTCTAATCAATTTACTGCCTGCCTCCTCGCCGGCCACAACGTAGTCGGTCTTTTTCGATACTGAACCTGCCACTTTCGCGCCCAGCGCTTCAAGGCGTGATTTTGCCTCATCGCGGCTCATGCTGGCGAGCGTTCCGGTAAGAACGAAGGTTTTACCCGATAATGGCAAGGTTTGTGTAGCTGTACTTTCGTACTCTTCCCAATGCACTCCCAGTGTGCGCAATTGCTGCACCACTTCCTGATTGTGCGACTCGCCAAAAAAATCGACGATACTCTGCGCCACGATCGGCCCCACATCCGGCACGGCCAGCAACTGCTCGGCGCCAGCCTGCATAATGGCGCCCAGATTGCCGAAATGGCGCGCCAGGTCTTTCGCCGTGCTTTCGCCGACGTTGCGGATCCCCAGCGCAAACAGAAAGCGATTGAGTGTTGTGCGTTTACTTTTCTCCAGCGCATCCACGATGTTCTGCGCGCTCTTTTCAGCCATGCGATCCAGCCCGGCCAAAGTCAGAAGATTCACGACTCGCGGATCATACAGATCAGCCAGGGACCGGATAACGTTCCCATCCACCAGCTGGTCCACCAGCTTATCCCCGAGGCCTTCGATATCCATGGCACGCCGTCCGGCAAAATGCAGAAGGGCTTGTTTACGCTGGGCAGCGCAGAACAACCCTCCCGTACATCTCGCAGCCGCTTCGCCTTCTTCCCGTACTACCCTGCTTCCGCACACCGGGCATGTCGCGGGCATGACAAAAGCTCTGGCCCCGGCAGGCCGCCGTTCCGGCAGCACACCGACCACCTCCGGAATCACATCGCCCGCGCGGCGCACGATCACGGTATCGCCAATATGGACGTCCTTGCGCCGTATCTCATCTTCATTATGCAAGGTGGCATTACTGACGGTAGTCCCGCCGACGAATACCGGCTCCAACTTGGCGACCGGCGTGAGCTTGCCGGTACGTCCTACCTGCACCTCGATGTCGCGCACAACGGTGAGCTGCTCTTCCGCAGGGAATTTGTGCGCCACAGCCCAGCGTGGCTCGCGCGAAACAAAGCCAAGCTCCTCTTGCCGCGCGATGCTATTGACCTTGTATACCACTCCGTCAATGTCAAATGGCAGGCTATCGCGCATAGCTTCAATGCGGCGATGAAATTCCACTAGCCCCTGCGCGCCTTGCACAACTCTATGCTCATGGTTTACCGGAAATCCCCATGCTTCCAATTGATCGAGCACCTTTTTGTGAGTCGTACGCCAGTCCCAGCCTTCCACCGTTTCGCCAAGCCCGTAAGCAAAAAATTTCAGCGGGCGGCGCGCAGCCAGCGCCGAATCAAGCTGGCGAATGCTGCCCGCTGCGCCGTTGCGTGGATTGACCAGCGTGGGCAGGCCCAATTCGCGTTGACGTTCGTTGTAACGCTCAAAGTCAGGACGAGCCATGTAGACTTCACCACGCACCTCCAAGACGCTGGGACACACACCTTCCAACGATAATGGAATCTGGTGGATAGTGCGTACGTTCAGCGTCACATCCTCGCCCGTTTCGCCGTCACCCCGGGTTGCAGCCTGCTTCAGTTCTCCTTGTTCGTAGCGCAGATTGATTGCAAGGCCATCAAATTTCAATTCGCAGACGTATTCAATTGGAGGATCATTTTCGTTTAGTCCCAACTCTCGCCGCACCCGCGCATCAAAGGCAACTGCGCCCTGGTCGCTGATATCGGTTTCGGTGCGAATAGACAACATGGGCACCGCATGACGGACCGGCTGGAACATATCCAGCGGCTTGCCCCCAACGCGCTGCGTGGGCGAGTCAGGCGTCAACAGTTCGGGGTGTTGTGATTCGATCGCTTGCAACTCACGGAACAACTTGTCGTATTCCGCATCCGGAACACGAGGAAGGTCCTTCACGTAATACCAATAGTCGTATTCCGCAATCTGCTTGCGCAACAGGGCTGCGCGACGTGTTACTTCTTGCCCAATCATCAGGAGAACAATCTCAGTGCTTGTGCGCTGCCCGGCGTGATGTGCCCGACCAGCATTAGATCTTCAGTAGCGGCGACTTGTGCACGAATCTGCGCAATAGCCCCGTCACTCAGCGCCACGCGCTGGTCATCGACCAGGGTCGTGCGCAATGTCCTGGCCAATTCCTGCGCCAGCGCCACCATTTCGTCGAAACGACGAACGGGTTCGCTCACTCGCGGAATGTCCAGCAGCAGGGTCAAACTGTCCACGCGCACTTGGTTGAGGGTATGGTGCTGGAAGGACGTGCCGTCGGAGGCGCTCAAATTGAACAGGGTCACTCCGAATTCATCGGCAAAATGGAATGTGCCGTCTGATTGCAGGCTCAATCCCTGACGTTCCGCCGCGCTAGCCACTTCGGTGCCGAACAATTTCCGGTCGCCGCTGGTCAGCAGGTTGATGCCGATCATTTGATCCACATCGGCACAAAAGCGATCCAGTTCCTGGGCTCGTTGCACTACCTGTTCGATCTTGGGCAAGCGCACTTCGACCTGCAATTGTTTGGCGATATCGCTGAGCAAATCGCGAAACCCCTCCAGGCGCATTTCACTTACCGAACCGGTTCTGTCCACCAATTGCAGGCCTAGCCGGAAAGCGCGGTAGCTCTGTTCGCTGTCCGGGATCATGCGCTCCCAAAGGCCGCTGCCGGTATTCAATCCGCAGGCATGCACAGTCTTGCCAAAATCGAAACGGCGCTGCCACAATGCTTCAAGCGCTTCTGGCGAAAGTGGAGTTTTTAGAAGGAAAGTGACCAAATAGTCCGTGGCATCATTGAGCAGACCGCAGACTTCGTCCGTCGCGCCGCTGCCAGAGTCACCCTCAAGTCCGATCAGCGGATCGTTCTGGTCTTCAAGCTGCGTACCCGATGCTGAAGCCTTGTCTGGCGCGGTTTTGATGGATGATTCGGCGAACTGGGACTTGAATGATTCGCCCTGACTGCGACGGTAACGCCATTGTTGCCAGAAGCCGTAGAGATAGACTCCCGCCACAACGATGAGTCCAATGGTCAACAGGCTCAGCTGAAATTCACTCATATTTGAATACCGGGGCGCGTCATATCATAAATACACGTGAATTATCTCAAATCCTTGCTTAAAATGGCATATCTTGAAGTCTAAACTGAGTGTCACTTGCCATAATATTGGCCATTCTGTCACGCCGGCAGTTGACGAAGTGAGTCAGGGGAGCTCTACTGGTGTCGGTTCAGCCCCGCGAGCCGTCATCTTTACCTGCAACACTCCAAATATGAGAACCGCGCGACAGACGCGGATTGAGTATCTCACGACGCGTTTATGAAGGAACGAATCATGTCATTCGAAATCATTGGGCAAAACGACAACAGCCGGACTCAACCGACCATCGCCATTATTGACGATGAATTCACCAGCCGCATCATACTCGACAAGATCGTGCGCGGCTTGCGCAAAGACGTATTCGTTCAGTCGTTTGCTTCCCCCTTGGGGGCAATTGACTGGTTGCGTCTCAACAATCCCGATCTGATTCTGGTCGACCATCTGATGGAGGAAATGTCGGGACTTGAAGTGATCAGGAAGATACGGCAACTCCCTCATCTGGAACACGTCCCCGTCATTATGGTCACCGTGTCGAATGATAACGAAATACGTTTCAAGGCGCTGGAAGCCGGTGCCACTGAGTTTCTCTCCAAGCCGTTCAACCACTACGAATGCCAGATCCGCTGCAGTAATCTGCTTTCCCTGCGTATGCACCATAAGGGAGTATTGCGTCGTTCGGAGGAATTGGAAAAGGCGGTCTCGGAGGCAACACGGAGAATACTTGAGCGCGAACAGGAGACATTGTTCCGTCTGGCGAGGGCAGGCGAATATCGCGATTCGGATACCGGCAACCACGTGTTGCGTATGGCACGATTCTCGCGGCTGATCGCCGAAGGGATGGGGCTGGACGAGAACCGTTGCAGTCTGATCGAAATGGCGGCTCCCATGCACGATATTGGCAAGATCGGCATCCCGGACAATATCCTGCTCAAACCGGGCAAACTGAATCATGAAGAATTTTCGATCATGAAGACGCATTCCCTGATCGGCTACCATATCCTTAAAAGCAGCCACTCCAAATACATCAGTCTCGGCGCCGAGATCGCACTCTCGCACCATGAGCGCTACGATGGCAGCGGCTATCCGAACGGTCTCAAGGACAAGGCCATTCCGCTGGACGCTCGCATCGTGGCTGTAGCGGATGTTTTCGATGCACTGACCATAGAGCGCCCCTACAAGAAGGCCTGGTCAAACCAGGATGCGCTGGAATATATCCGCTCCAACAAAGGTTCGCACTTCGACCCGGAATGCGTAGAAGCATTCTTGCTGCAGTTCAGCAAGATCAGTCTGGTTCAGCAACAGTTGCAGGATGTTTCGCCCTCGCAGAAAGGGCAGGTGTGGCAATGAAGAAAAAACTCGAACATTTCGTCCAGCGTGTGCGCTTGAAAAATGGCGAACATGAGCAGATTCTGCTGAGGATCGCTTTCACCACGCTGATACTTGCATACCTGTTCATCGAGCTTTTGCTGGGCAATCCCGACGCGATCTCCAGTCACCAGATCGTTTTCGCCGCCAGCTATCTGGTGTTTTCGCTAATGTTGGCCACCTATGTTTTGTTCAATCCCAAAGAATCAAAACGCAGAGTATTTATGGCAATGATTTGCGATCTGGGGGCCACGTCATATGTGATGTTCATTTCCCATGAAACCGGCCCTATATTTTTTGGTATCTATCTTTGGGTAATCGTCGGCAATGGAATCCGCTTCGGCACAGGGTCCCTCATAACGTCCTATGTAAGCAGCCTGATTGGATTCACACTGGTAATTCTGTTTAATAGTTACTGGTCCTCGAATCCGCGTCTTTCCATTGGTTTGATGCTCACGCTAATCCTGATTCCTCTCTACATCCTTAAACTGCGCAACCAACTAAACTTTGCACTGGAAGAATCCAGGCGTGCAAGCAAGGCAAAGAGCGATTTCCTGTCCAACATGAGCCACGAAATGCGGACGCCGCTCAACGGCGTGATTGGCGCCAGCGACCTGTTGATCAGCACGCGCCTGGACGATGAACAGAAGGATCTTGTTGGAACACTGAAAAAGTCGGCGCATCTCTTGCTCAAACTGATCGACAATATCCTTGATCTTTCCAGGATCGAGAGCGGAAAACTGGTTTCCGAGAAGATTAATTTCGATTTGCATAAGCTGGTCAACAGCACATTGGAGATGTTCCTGCCTCAGGTCGAAAAGAAAGGGATCAGTTTATCGGTCCGGTTCACGCCGGAAACCTACTTCATGTTGCAAGGCGATCCCCTGCATCTGCAACAAGTCCTCATCAATTTGACAGGCAATGCGATCAAGTTCACCAGCAAAGGCAAAGTAGAACTCAGAATCAGCACGGCCGAACAGAATGAATTCCAAACGCGTCTTCGCTTCGAAGTGATCGATACTGGTATCGGCATTTCCCAGCACGACCAGGCAAAAATCTTTGAGAGCTTCACCCAGGCTGATCAGAGTATCACCCGGACCTACGGTGGCACCGGACTGGGAACAACGATCTCGAAACAGCTGGTTGAGTTAATGGGTGGCAAGATGGGGGTACAGAGCGAACTGGGGATAGGCAGCATCTTCTGGTTTGAGGCGCCTTTCCCCAAACAGCCTCCTGCCGTCCTCAGTGTGTCCAAACCGGCATTGGATCAACTGTATTTGCTGACGATAGGCTTGCCTGCCAACGAACAACTCGCTGTTGCCAGTTATGCAAACACCTGGGGAATCCGCTGCGAACATGCCGCATCGCTAACGCATTTCTTCACCTATTTGATCAACAAAGAAGTTGCGCGACCGGAACATCTGGCAATTCTGTGCATCCCTCAGAACATCGGGATGACTGCAACTGACTTCGCCCAGAACATACGTGAGCTGCAAGGACAGCAGAAGCTCGCCACGATATTGATCAACCCGGACTTGCACAACCACAGCGAAGATGACTATCTCAATGAGGGATATTCTTGCCTGTTGCGAACCCCGTTCGACAAGACTTTGCTGTTCAACGCCCTGCACGGAATCATGACGCCGCGCCCGTCGGAAGGCGTGATCTCTTTCAAGGAACACTACGAGCGCAGCACGGCAGGTAAGCGAGGTGTCCGCATACTTGTTGCGGAAGACAATGGCACCAACCGGCAGATCATCAAGAAGATCCTGGCGCACGGGAATCACAAAGTTGATCTTGTTGAAAATGGCGAGCAGGCACTGGATAGACTGGAAGAGCACACCTACGACTTGTTGGTACTGGACATGAACATGCCGCATATGGGCGGACTTGAGGTCGTCAAGGTGCACCGCGCCCTGTCCAGACAACCACTGGATACGCCGGTAATCATTCTGACTGCCAATGCCACCCTGGAAGCCAGGCAGGAATGCGAACGCGCCCACATTGATGCCTACCTGACCAAACCCGTTGATGCATTGACCTTGCTGGATACTGTTGCGCGCTTGACGTTAACCCCTGCCAAGACTGATACACCGGAACTGGCTTATCCCGCCCATCAATTCAAGGAACAGAGCGTATCCGGGATCATTAATGAAAATACACTCCACCATCTGGCGCTATTGGGAGGAAACCAGGAAGACTTCCTGAGAACTGTGATCTATGGTTTCCTGTCTGAAACAGACAAGCTGCTTGAAGCCATGCGCATTGCCCTGAATAAGCGGGAGTCTTCCACATTCAGGGAGCTGGCGCACATTTTAAAGGGAAGCTCAGGTAACGTCGGTGCTGAAGTATTGTTCAACGTTTGCAGTCAGATCTTGGCACTCAGCGACACTGAACTGGAATCTTCGGCCACTGACTTCATGGGCCAAATGCTGGGTTGTTACCCCTCAACCCGCGCTTCATTGCTGCGCTATCTTAACGGAGCCAACCAAGCCAGTGTGTAAAACTCAAGCGGCGCTGGACACAAGTGGTTGCAGAACTTGCGGTTGCAGGAATAGCTTTTCCTGGGAGCGAACGAACCGATCCATCACCTTCAAGTCCTTTTCATTGAGCTTGAGCGCCGCGTCAACCCATACCGTTGTGATATCCATTAACTCTTGAAGAGTAACCGGGTTGTAGCGATGACGCGCTTTCTGCAGCGCCAGGAAGCCATTGGAACGCCGTTCCTGTTTCCTGATATATTCGTTAACTGCTTCCACTCCCTTGCCATCTTCAGCGAGAATGTCGATCAGGCCGACTTCATATAGTTCTTCCGCACTGTACATCTTGCCGCCCAAAATCATCTTCTCGGCGAATTTCGGGTTCACTTTTCTTGCGACCAGACTGTACGCCCCCATACCCGGGAACAAATTGAACAATATCTCCGGAAAACCCATTTGGCTGCGCCGCTCGGCAATAATGATGTCGCTGGTCAACGCTGCCTCGAAACCTCCGCCCAGCGCATCTCCTTGCAACAAAGTGATGGTAGCCAATGGCGAATCAAAGTGATGAACACGTTGGTTGATTACGTCTATGCACTTGGTCGCATAGTGCAGCAAGGCTTCTCTATTGCCATTGCGGATCAATTCCCTGAAGAGCGCAAGTTGTCCGCCCAAATTGAAGATTCCGGGAGTAAGCGACGCCAATATCGAGTAGCGAACTTCCTGCCTATGACCGATGTCCACAGGGCGATTCCCATGACTTTCAATATCGTCATGGTGTGCCCTGAGTTGCCCCAATAAGTCCAGATTGAAACAAGGAATATTCTTGGGATCAAGAAGTGTCCACAATGCACCCCGTTCCGAATCGAAGCGCACGGACAAATGGGAATAATCTTTCTCCAGCGGATGCTGCATACGCAATAATTGCTGCATTCCTCTCTCCTCTTATTCTGACCGGGTTGTGGGACATCATAGCTCCTCGAATCTTGTTCGAGAAGTTAAAAAACGACTTCACCGGACAGAAGGGAAGTGCTTTCTAGACCAGCGGTAGCTCACCCTCGCGCATGCCGACGCCTGCAACCTCATGTAAGGCCTTGATGAAGTCTGCATTTTCATGCAATTGCACC
>CAYOJU010000079.1:0-13938 GCA_964404355.1 uncultured Sideroxydans sp.
CAAATTCGCCAATGCCGAATGAACCTGTTGAATGATGAAGCACAATCATGAACGCGGCAAAGAATCTCAGCGAAGTTAACTGATCCAGTTTTTTTGTATCGTTTTGCATGGACAGCTAAACCACTAATGGGGCCGACTTTGAAATCTTGGATTTTTGAGCCAGCACCAGAATATGGTGTGGATAAATTTCCTCGACTGCATGAACTTTCAGCCCGGTGTATTCAACAAGCATTACCGCAAGACCGGCATCAAATACATGATGATGCAGGCAACGGTTTTCGACGTTACACATGGAGCGTTTCCTGAATGCCTCGCTATTGCCTGCTTCCGGATCGCGCTTTAAATCATGCAGTTCCAGGATTTCAGGGAGATGCGTGAGATCATCCTCCTGCACCCCCGCTTCAAAATCTTTGATCAAATGTTCCATCGTCGTGACCGATCGACGATGGTCAAAGGTGTATTCCCTGTTTGGCAGCAACAACACGAGAATTCCGTCATTCGCGAGCAAGCGCTTCCATTCAGATAAGGCCAGAATAGGATTGGCGACATGTTCGAGCACATGCGAAGAAAGAACGAAGTCGTAAGCGCCGGAGTTCAGGCACCCCATCGAGGTCGCCTCGAGGATATATTGCCGCCCGGCTGGCTTGTTTTGGTCAAACCGGAATGTCCGGCCCTGCCTGATATCGCCTTCCCAGACAGTGGAGTTGCCAAAATTGCAGTTGTCGAGGTGGCCAACTATTGGATACACGGGGAAAATCCCGCCTCTGCTGAAGACCTGACTCGGCCCGCCGATTTCAATCCCGGTTTTACCGGAAAACAGGCTCTGATAAGCAAGAAAAGATTTTGCGCGACCTGCCAGCAGCCTTCGCAAGCGCATGACGATGGCACGTGTTGTCCCGGCAATTCCCCGCATACGAACAATGTGAAATATTGTTCCTGTCATGGACGATTAAGCCATTCTTGTTCACAAGGTCCCATGCGGTGGCGCACCCCGTCCATGATTCCGACTGCAAAAGCGCGAACCTTGGCGAGGCGCTGCTTCTCCAGTGTGGCCATCAGAAATAATCCCAACAGCAGACGCACTGATCGGCGCAGACACCAGCCGGGCTCCCGCCGCCAGTATTTCGCCACCGTCACCACGGTATTGCGGGCAATGTAGTATTTGCGTAGCGGTGGGTGATTTGGAAGAACACCAAGTAGCGGTAAGCGCACGCCCCCCGTTCCTCCGACGCTGTGATCCATCACCGGTTTGCGGCTGATCACTACCCGGTAGCCGCGGGCGCGCAAACGCAAACAGAATTCATGATCCACCTGATCGATAAAATAGTCCTCGCGAAATCCCCCTACATCCCGTGCCACAGCTGCATCGGTCATACTGCCTGAGGTTATGACTGTTTTTTGTTCCATGCATCCCGTCTCATCACCAGAGGAAACCATCAATTGACGGTTTTGGGCGTCAAAATAATTGCCGCCGATCACCGCTGTTTTGGGTTCGCAGGACTCGTACGCATGGAGCAGGATCTTCACCATATCGGTGTAGCACAGGGTATCCTGATCCAGGGTAAGCAGCCACTTGCTGCCAATCTGCAATGCATACTCGAGGCCCTGGTTCAGAGCCGCAGCAATTCCTGCATTCCGATGATTTTCGATAAGATGGATCCGCCCCTCGCCATCCCTCAGCGACATAAGCTGCGGTACACACTCAGCTGACGGCGTGTTGTCGACCACCACCAGCGCATCGACCTGTGGCAGAAGGACTTTCAGTCGCTCTGCGAAGTCTTTATCTGGAAAATACGCCACGACCACGGCGCACACAGTTTCCGCAGCCGCTCCCGAGGCAGATCTGGCGGAAGAAAAAGTGCGAATATCCTCTTTCACGATTCGTCCAGCGACTCTGTCGGGGAGATGCAAGCGCCAATCATCGGCGCGCGACCAACTGCTTATAGAGCACGGCATAACGTGCGGCGCAATCATCCCAGTCGCCGATGGTGTCCTTGATACATTGCCGCGCCGATGCGCCGATACGCCGATTCGCCGGCATATCTTCCAGAACGCCAATCGCCTCTTCCAGCTGGCTGCGTTCCTGCACCAGCCAGCCCGTTTCCCGATGTTTGACCAAATCCCGATGCGCCGGCAAATCGGAAGCAATCACCGGCAGACCAGCCGCCATGGCTTCCAGAATGACCTGGGGGCGGCCCTCATCGTGTTGACTGAGTGAGATCAACCCCGTGGCGCGGGGAAACCATTGCTCGCGCAATTCGTCCGGATTCGTCGGGCCGTGCCAAACCACCCAGGAAGGCAATTCCAGACTCTCCTGCATCGGACCAAACAAGTGCAGTTGCCGCCGTGAATCAAACATGCCTTCGCCCCAGTCAAACAGATACCCGATTTTAGCCCGGGTGAGCCGGGTGACGCCAAGCCAGCAACCGCTTTCCGCTCCGCTGCGATCAACTTCAAACCAGCGGCGACTCACGCCGAAAGGGATTGCCTCCACCTCTGCCACGTCGCCGAAATCTTCTTTTAACCTCGCGACCATCCACGAGGCATTGGGGGCCAGCACAGTCGGGCGTTGCCGAAAAACCGCGCGCAACACGGTTCTCATACCGGGCTTGTCCAGCAAACCGTAATCGCTGCCCAGCACAGTCACAAGTGCCGGGGTGGTGGTGCCCCACAGCGGAAGCGCATTCTGCAGCCAGTTCACATGCACGACTTCATGCCGGGAATGACGGTAAACCCGGCGTAAACGCTTCATCAGATTAAACAGAACAACAAGGCTGCCAAATTTTCTTTCGCGCATTAGATGGGCGGCCCCTCCCTTGCCCAGCATGTCTTGAAGAAAGCGTTCATCGCCCTCCTGCATCGCGCTGCCGACCCGGCCTGGCAAATCTCCCGGCGGTGCCCACAAAGACAGCGAAAGGTCGCCACGCCTGCCCAAGGCTTCCGCCATGTCGTAAATGAAGCGTCCGCGCCAGTCCTGCGCGTTTTCCGGATAGGAGGTACTGCTCATCAGTACATTCACGCTAATGATCCTCTCAATTGCTGGCTGGTCAGTCAGCATACATCGATGGTGATGCGCGTCCAACAGGTCGCAGCAACCTCCATTGCGGATTTGTTTTCAGGCAATCAATTGCCCAGGCAGGAAGCTCAGCAGCGCCAATGAGCAACAGTCCTTCGGGATTGCCTTTCCAATGAGCACAGTCAGTATCGTAAGGCGAGTAAACACGCGCTCCGGTCAGGTAACGAATATACAGGGCGCGATAGTCCGTCAGTATTAGCGTGGAAGGGGAGACAGCGCCAATGCTTTCCTGCAACGCGCGGCTGGTCGGCGATGTATTGCGCATATCCCGAAATGCCAGACCAAATTCAGAACGCCACCGGGGTACACCCGCCGACGCATAGTTTTGGTGAGCTCCATGCGCTTCAAATAGACCAGAATTAATCAGCAAGCCAAGCAGCAGGATGACAAGCACCTTTCTGGTATCGAACGCGTGATCTGAAAATGCGGATTTGACAGCGGGCGCCATGGCAAAAAGAAGGAAAGGGAAAGCCACGGCCAGCATACGCAAATCCAACGGAACTCCCGTCTGGGCCGTTCTGGCGTAAAGCAAAAAAAGCAGGTAGCCCGCCGACCATATGATCGGCAGCCAGATTTCAGGGGGACGCAGCCATTGCGTTCCCTGGCGACGAAATGTTCTGATAGTCACATAGAGGATCGCGATGAAAATCGGAATCTCCAGATTTGCGCGCAGCACCATGCTGAAAGCAAAAAAAGAATGCTCGATCAAATCGACAATAGTCGACACATCCTGCAGCAGCCGGCCATTTGCCGCCCCGCCGCGTGTCGATCCGGAAATGTTTCCGGCCAATTGCCAGTTGTGAAGCCATAGCGGAAGAGCCAGCGCGACGCCCAGAAGTATTGCACCCATTGCATGCAAAATTCGCTTAGCGAACGCAGCACCTGAAGCTGCGAGAACCGAGACACCCAATATCGGAATGAAAACAATGCCCGCATAGCGAGTCCAATTGGCCATCCCTATGAAGATAGCCGCGGCAGCCAGCCAGATGAACTTATCTTTGGACATCCGGTATTTCCAGAAGGCCGCGTAGGCCAACAGCAGCAAGGGAATGAATAGTGTCTCGCTCCAGGCGTGCCCGTAAACAATCATGCTACCCGGTACAAATGCGTTCACTGTTGCCACGATGCAAGCGATGGTCGAACTGCCCGTAACCCTCCAGCAAATCCAGAAAACACTCAGGGTAGTTACGCACAAGAGGATAGGATTCAGCAGGGATGGCACAGCGTCAATCTCAACATGCGTCAGTTGCGCAACCGATGACCAGAGTGCCGGGTAGGCCGGGGGCCAAATGAGCAATGGCTGATACTCCGGTTCCGGAGCCATGACGTTGGTGGACTGCATTGGATGACCAGCGGTGAAATTGACGCTGGCATCCCGATAGGCCAGAGAATCCATCGTGTAGGCTACGCGCCCCCCCGTCGCATATTGCATTAGCGCCAATACCATCGCAAACGAGATCAATATCTTTGCAACGACAACCCAAATACGGCGCGGAATGATGGGGCGTGAGAGGATTAAAGTTTTCAGCAAGGTGATTTCGTAATGGAATAAGTAGTCTTTCTTTCCTTGATCTTTGAGCTGCGTTACTTGTCCTCGCGCCCTGTCGAATCAATGTCCTTGTAATGAAGGGCGGAAATCTGTTCGGACACAATACCAATGAGGAAAGTGAAGATGGCGGAAATAAAGAGCAATGCGCTCATATTGGTGAAGCGCCCGACACTGAGATAGGTGTAAAGATAATAACCAATGCCGGTAAGAAAAAAACCGGCGCTGATCGGCAAAAACAGTTTCTGCGGAGAATAGAGCGTGCCGATCTTGATGATAATCAGCAAAAACCTCACTCCGTCGCGAAGCGGACGAATATGGCTTTTCCCTGTAGAACGCCTGGGCGTGTTGATTGGTAGATAGGCCACGCTGAATCCGGCGCGGAAAAAACTCATCGTAATGGTGGTTGGATAGGAAAAACCGTTTGGAAGCAGATATAGAAATTTACGGAACTTATCCGCTTTGACCATGCGAAATCCGGAGGTCAGGTCTTCCACCGGCTGCTGCACCATCCAGGTAGCAAAGCGACTAAATACATCATTCGCCACTGCCCGGTGCGCACCGGCGTGGGAGCCGGATTGGCGGGCTCCCACCACCATGTCGTAGCCCTCGGCGAATTTTTCCAGCAAGGGGGGAATATCTTCCGGCTTATGCTGACCATCGGCATCCATAAATATCAGTGCCTCACCATGAGCGGCGCGTGCACCGGACTTAATCGCCGCCCCATTACCCTTGGGATAAGGGTGGCTGACCACACGCACAGGGAATGCAGCACATACCGCCAACGTATCATCATCCGAACCATCATTAACAATGATGATTTCCGCATCCGGGAGCATCGCCACCAGTTCGGGCAACAGGCGTCGCAACCCTTCCCCCTCGTTGAGTACTGGAAGAATCAAACTTAATAGTTTTGGTTTCACGATTAAATCCGGAAAAATGTCATCGGTTATTATTTCGTTGAATCAAAGTATATTTCTCGGGTTTGAAGCTTACTCCGTTGATTTCATCAGGAACAGACGGACGGATGTTACTTGAACGAGCAATAAATGTTAATGTAATGCTTGATATTAACTTCAGCAGGAGATGCGAAATGGCACTAGGTTGGTTTAATGCAAGCGAAGCCAAGGAATTTGGTATCACCTTGGCTCAATTTTATATGAACAGAATTCCTCCGGGCGACTCAGACGGAAAAAACAAGTCAATCGCCAAAAGACAGGAAGTGCTAAACAAGCTGTTTCTTCAGTTGGCTCAATTCAAACGTGATCACAAGCTGAATATCTACAAAAAAGCCCAACTGGGTAATGTTTTCAAATGGACGCTGAAAGACGCGGGATATGATCCTGCATTCGTGGATGAATTGACCAAAGAGCTGATGCGGGTATGAAAATGCATTTCCAAAAATCGCTTTCTCGGGCGTTCTGTTAGCAATAGCACCCGGTCTATTTTTCTGATTCCCGGCGTATTCCCCATGCTAGTTGTTTCTGAATCCAGGTCAGCAAAGACAAAAACATTAGCGAATGAAGCAAACACCGATACATTTTAATTACAACCCGGACATTCTCAAATTCATGCCCGGAAACCTCCGGAGAGTTGTCGAGGTGGGCTGTAGTAGTGGCGCATTAGCAAAAGCTTATGTCAGTGCAAATCCGGAATGTGAATACACAGGCATTGAAATTGATCCGGACTTTGCTGAGCACGCAAAAAAATACTGCAGCGAAGTCATCTGCGGCAATATCGAACATTTTGATGAAGTACAATTTTTCAAGCTGTTTCCGTCCGACTGCTGGATATTCGGAGACTCCCTGGAGCATCTTTATGATCCCTGGGCGCTCTTGCAACGTATTCGACCGCATCTGGTACAGGGTGCGCAAATTATTGCCTGTATTCCCAATGCCCAACACTGGAGCATTCAAGCCAACCTAAATAGCGGATTGTTTATATATGATGATCAAGGTTTGATGGATCGTACGCACATCCGCTGGTTTACCAGGACGACCATAATCGACCTGTTTGAGTCGACCGGTTACAAATTAATTGAAGGTTTCCCCCGTATTGTTGATGAGCCCGCAAGGGAAGCTATTCTGCCTGCCATTCGAGCCATGGCGCTTGCCTCCGGAACAGATCCCGAGTTGGCGGTAAGCGACGCAATCCCTTTGCAATGGGTCATAAAAGCCATTCCGGTAATTTAAGCTGCGCAGGTACGCTCAAAGCGCCGAAGGCGCTCCCGTCAGGAAAGCAGAAATGATCGAAATTGTAAGTGCCACAAGACTGTCGGAAAGTGAATTCTGGAGCAAAGCCCCTTTGGGTATTTCTCTGCGGCGTCTTGCACAAGATACGCGCTTTTTTGCGCGTATTGCTTTCAACAATTACCGCGGCCTTTCTGAAGTATTCAATGAGGGTATCGATGCACAAGAAGGTGCGGAAATTCTTGTATTTATCCATGACGATGTTTGGATAGATGACAATGTCTTTGCAGACAGTGTAGTTGAAGGTTTGAAGCAGTTCGATATTATTGGCGTCGCCGGCAATCGGCGCAGGGTAAAAAACCAGCCAGCATGGCCATTCATTGACGACAATCTAACTTGGGATGACAAGGAATATCTAAGCGGCAGCGTAGCTCATGGGAAATTCCCATTCGGCGACATTTCGGTGTATGGCCCCACTCCTGCTGAATGCGAGTTACTGGATGGAGTCTTTATAGCCGCCCGAAAAAGCCGATTGGAAGCCAAAAATATTCGATTTGACCCTTGCTTCGACTTTCATTTTTACGACGTGGACTTCTGCCGCAGTGCACGAAAAAATGGATTACGTCTTGGAGTATGTGCGATCAGTCTTACTCACCAAAGCGGAGGGGCATTTGGTTCTCAGCGTTGGCAAGATAATTTCCGGCTTTATCTTGAGAAGTGGGAGACCGATGGGGAATGTCCGCCAATAATTCAGGCGCTAGCCAGCAAGACTGATGCGACTGTTCCCTCAACTTTCCCGACGCAGTTTTTTCAGCGCGTAAAACAACTATTTTTTTCAGGTTCCCAAAATCCGGGCCATACCAATACTGCGGCCGTTTCAAGTCAACTAATCCTGCAACTGGCCGATTTACAGAATGAATGTTCAATTTATCAAAAACTGGGTAATGAATATTTGGAAAAAGGCGATCTGGATAATGCCGCCGAATGCTACGGGCATATGGTGGCTGTCTATCCAGCGAATGCTGCGGGATTCCTCAATCTGGGGTTTGTCCTGAAGGAGCAGGAGTATTTTCAGGATGCCGAACGTTATCTCCGGCATGCGGTGCGGATAGATCCGGCCATGATAGATGCCCACTATCTTTTGGGAGCCATTGCACAGGCGTGCGGCAATCTGACCGAGGCTATCGACCAATACAGAATAACACTGGAACTCAAACCGGATTTTGAAATGGTATACGGCGACTTGTGCCTCACGCTATTCCAAAGCGGACAAGTTCACAGCGCCAAGAAAGCCATTAAACAGGGGCTTTCCATCAACCCGCAATCTGCCAGATTTCACTGCTTTTTGGGGAATCTGTATGTTCATGAAAAACAACTTGAGAAAGCAATTGCCAGCTACCAGAAAGCGTTGTTGATTCAACCGGACTATGCCGAGGTGCACTGCAGTTTGGGTAACGTGTTCCTGGAGCAGGGCAATATCAGAAAGGCTATTGATTGCTGCCGTATCGTACGCACGCTCGACTCTGATTCCCCCGAGTCAAACTCCAGCTTGCTTTTTGCGCAGAGTTATCTTGGCAACTATTCTCCCGCCCAGTACCTTGCCGACGCCAAGCACTATGGAAGTGTGGCGCTAGCCCTGGCACAACCGTTTACACGGTGGTTGGTTAATCCGGCAGATGGTGATATACAGCCCTTGCGGGTTGGCCTCGTTTCAGGAGACTTGAGAAATCATCCAGTTGGATATTTCCTTGAAAGCATTCTTGCGCATCTGAACCCGGCCCGGGTAGAACTGGTGGCCTATCCCACGGTAGCGCAAGAAGATGAGGTCACTGCGCGCATCAAATCCAGATTAATCGCCTGGCATCCCATCGTCGGAATGAGCGACGAAACTGCCGCCCAAAAGATACATGATGATGGTATCCATATCCTCATTGACTTGGCTGGACATTCTGAGCATAACCGCCTTCCGGTATTTGCGTGGAAGCCCGCCCCGGTGCAAGTAAGTTGGCTGGGTTATTTTGCCAGTACTGGGCTTCCGGGGATGGATTTTCTGCTGGCAGACCCGGTCTCGGTACCGGAATCCGACAGGGAATATTTCACAGAGACAGTATGGTACCTGCCGGATACTCGGCTTTGCTTCACACCACCCGCGGCCTCCGACAGACTGGCCCCCACTCCCCCGCCGGCAGTGCATAACGGTTTCATCACCTTCGGCTGCTTCCAGAATGCGGGCAAGATAAACGATGACGTACTGCGCCTGTGGGGTGAGATATTCCATTCATTACCCTCGGCTCAGCTTCGGGTGCAAAACAAGCAGATGATATACCCCGCTCTCCGCGAACACCTTCTGCAACGACTGACCCAGGCGGGAATCGCTCGCCAACGCGTGGTGATCGAAGCGCAAATGAGCAGAGAGGACTATCTGGCTGCACACGCCAACGTGGATATCATTCTGGACACCTTTCCCTATCCGGGTGGAACGACGACTTGCGAGGCATTATGGATGGGGGTGCCTACTGTAACGCTTGCCGGGAACACCATGCTCAGCCGTCAAGGTGCCAGTTTGCTGACCTGCGCCGGAATGGGGGAATGGATAGCCAATTCAGAAAGCAGCTACGTAGAGTTAGCTATTGCCCACGCTTCCGATATAGATCGGTTGGCGCAATTGCGTTCAGGATTACGTCAGCAAGTACTATCATCGCCTCTTTTCGATGCGCCCCGTTTTGCGCTGAATCTGGAAAATGCGTTGCACGAAATGTGGCAACATGCCCACTCATCGAGCTCACCTGCCAAACATGTTTAACTGGTTCAATAAGAAAATAGCGGTTCCCGACAATCAGGCGCCTGCCACCGGCACCGGAGTGCCCGGCAAGGTGGCAACATCCTCCCTGCCGAATGAATATGCCGCCCACAAAAAACGGGGTAACGAGTACCTGGCCCAAGGCAGGCTGGAAGAGGCAACGGAGTGCTATCGGCAAGCCGTTGTCGCCAATCCCGGCCATGCCGAAGGTTTCCTTAATCTGGGATTTGCCTTGAAGGAACAGCACCTGTTTGAAGAGGCGGAACACGCCCTCAAACAGGCTGTTCTGTTAGCCCCGCAAATGGTGGATGCTTACTACTTCCTGGGGAGCATTGCACAAGAACGCGGCAATCCGGCCAAGGCTATCGAATATTTCCAAAAATCCCTGGAGCTCAAGCCGGATTTTGAAATCGTGTACGGCGATCTGTGCCAATTGATGTTTCAAAGCGGGCAGCTTGAAAGCGCCACAAAAGTCATTCAACAGGGGCTTGCCCTTTTCCCTCAGTCTGCCCAGTTTCACTGCTATCTGGGCAACCTGTACGTTGCCGAAAAGAAGCTGGAGCAGGCAGTCTCTTGTTACCGGAAGGCATTGGCCATTCAGCCGGACTATGCCGAAGTTCACGTCCTGCTGGGAAACATCTTCAAAGAGCAGGGAGAACTGGATGACGCATTGGACTGTTACCGCAAGGCGCTTGCGCTCAGGCCGGATTCCTTTGAAATAAACAACAATCTGGGCGTTTCGTTTCAGGCTATGGGCAATTTTGTCGAGGCCGTGGCCTGCTACCGCAAAGCACTTGCACTCAATCCGGATTCGGCCGAAGTGAACTGCAATCTGGGAGCCGTATTCCATGATCAGGGTGATCAAGACGAAGCTCGGGCCTGTTACCGCAGAGCGCTTGAGCTCAACCCTGAGTTTGCCGATGCGTACAACAAACTTGGAACCCTGTTCCATGATCGGGGCGATCTGGAGGAAGCCGAGGCTTGTTACCGAAAAGCGCTTGCGATCAAACCTGATTGCACCGAATCGCTCAATAATCTGGGGGCAATATTCCAGGCCAAAGGCAATTTGGATGGGGCTGCCGACTATTATCACCAGGCGCTGGCGATCAAACCGGACCTGGCTGATGCCATTCACAACCTTGGAATTCTAGGCAGCCTGCAGGGCAACCTGAAGGAAGCGGAGGCCTATTTCCGCAATGCCCTCGCGCTCAAGCCGGATTCCGCCGAAACGTACAATGACCTTGGAAGCGCACTCAGGGACCAGGGCAACTCGGATGAAGCAGCAGCCTGCTACAGCAAGGCACTGATACTCAAGCCCGACTTTGCCAAGGCACACTACAACCTTGGGGTTGTTTTCCAGGAACAGAACAAACTGGATAAAGCCCTGGCCTGCTACCGGCAAGCCGTGGCGTTGGCTCCTGAATTTCATCTTGCCAAAATCAATTTGCTGAACGTATTGCAGCTGACTTGCGAATGGAAGGATCTGGGGAAGCTCAGCGAAGAAGCGCGTCGGATAATCCGTGAGATATCACCCGCCGAAAACCAGATCACCCCTTTCCTGACGGTATCAGGCAGCACGCCGGCAGAGCAAAAATTTTGCGCCACGAATTGGGCACGCGGCAGATACCAATCCCTGGTTTCCAGGCAAAAGGAAATGGGCTTCGAGTTCAAGCGAGAACCCAAACAGAAATTCCACATAGGCTATTTTTCCGGCGATTTCCGCAACCACCCTGTCGCGCAATTAATGGCGGAAGTTTTTGAGATTCACGATCGTGACCGTTTCCGGATAACCGCCTATTCCTTCGGGCCCGATGACGGAAGCGCCATGCGCAAGCGGATGGAGAATGCTTTCGATAATTTCGTCGACGTCCGCAATTTCACCCGCGAAAACACAGCCAGAAAGATATATGAGGATCATGTCGATATCCTGGTGGATCTCATGGGATACACAATGCACAACCGGAGCGCGGTTCTGGCCCTGCGCCCTGCGCCGATCCAGGTGAATTACCTGGGTTTTGCGGGAACCATGGGTGCCAGTTATATTGACTACCTGATCGCGGATCGGTTTGTCATCCCGCCGCAACAACAAGAAAACTACTCGGAGAAAATGGCGTGGCTACCGGACTGTTTCTTGCCCAGAGATTCAACCTGCCGACGGTTGCCAGCGCCCAGCCGTAGTGACTGTGGTTTGCCGGATGAAGGCTTTGTATTTTGCTGTTTCAACGCCCCCTACAAGATCACCCCCGACATCTTCGATATCTGGTGCCGGCTCCTGAAGGCCGTACCGGGAAGTGTTTTATGGATGTCATCAAGCAATCCCGATGCCGAGTCAAACCTGCGTCGGGAAGCAAAAACCCGTGGCGTGGAACCGGAAAGAATTATCAAGGCAACGCGGGTCAATTTGATTGAAGACCACCTTGCGCGGATTCAATGTGCCGACCTGTTTCTGGACACGGCCCCTTACAACGCCCATACCACCTGTAGTGATGCGCTCTGGATGGGACTGCCGGTCGTCACCTGCTCGGGCGAAACCTTTGCCTCCAGAGTGGCAGGCAGTCTGCTCACTGCGTTAGGGGCACCGGAACTGATTACATACAGCCCGGAAGACTATTACGCACTTGCCCTCGAATTGGCGACAGACAAAGAAAAATACGCGGGCATTCGCAATAAGATTATTGCCAATCGTGAATCTGCGCCGTTGTTCAACAGCACAAAATTCACCTGCGACCTGGAAAACTTGTATCGGCAAATGTGGAATGACTATGTGGACTCACCCGCTGACTGATTGAGAACCATAAACATCATCATCGCCCATCATGTTTAACTGGTTCAAAAAGACAGTCGCTGTTCCTAACCATCAAGCATCGGCAACCGGCAAGGGGACGCCGGCAACATCCTCCCTGCCGAATGAATATGCCGCCCACAAAAAACGGGGTAACGAGTTTCTGGCCCAGGGCAGGCTGGAAGAGGCAACGGAGTGTTATCGGCAAGCCGTTGCCTCCAATCCCGGCCATGCCGAAGGTTTCCTTAATCTGGGATTTGCCTTGAAAGAACAGCAACTGTATGACGAGGCCGAACAAGCCCTCAAACAGGCCGTTTTGTTAGACCCGAAAATGGTGGATGCTTACTACTTTCTGGGGAGCATTGCACTAGAACGCGGCAATCCGTCCGCGGCGATCGACTATTTCAATCACACCCTGGAGCTCAAGCCGGATTTTGAAATTGTGTACGGCGATTTGTGCCAACTGCTGTTTCAAAGCGGTCAGCTTGAACGCGCCCGGAATGTCATTCAACAGGGGCTTGCCCTTTTTCCGCAATCTGCCCAATTTCACTGCCTTCTAGGCAACCTGTACGTTGCACAAAAGAAGCCTGAACAAGCAGTCTCTTGTTACCGGAAGGCATTGGCCATTCAGCCGGACTATGCCGGGGTTCCGCAAACCTTATCGTCAGGAACTGCAAGTTCATTCCAGCCGCTTGAGCAATTATTCATTGGTAAATCGGGAATAGAAATCGGGGGACCGAGTCCTGCTTTTCACAGTGGCAGCATATTCCCGGTGTATCCAATCGTTGAGCATCTCGATAATTGCAACTTCGGCAATACCACGGTCTGGGAAGGCGATATCAGGCTGGGGCTGACTTTTCAGTTCGATCAGAACAAACCTGCCGGGCGACAATATGTTATTGAAGCCACCGCGATGGAATGCCTGAACTCGGGTACTTACGACTTTGTACTTTCCTCACATGTGCTCGAACATGTGGCCAATCCGATTTTGGCCTTGTTGGAGTGGAAACGCTTGCTTACGGATAGCGGAACGCTTGTACTGCTATTGCCTGACAAAAAACACACCTTTGACCATCGGCGTCCGCTAACCACCATGGCGCATCTAATCGCAGATTTCGAAGCAGCGGTGCAGGAGGACGACCTTACTCATCTGCCGGAAATCCTGGCGCTACACGATTTTGAGCTCTCCCCCGAAGATGGTGAAGTTGAGGCATTCGAAAAACGTTCCATGCACAACGTCGAAAATCGTTGTTTGCACCATCATGTATTTGATATGGATCTTGCGGTAAGTCTTGTTGAACACGTCGGGCTGAGCGTACTTGCAACCGAGGAAATTTTCCCGCATACCCTTCTTCTGGTGCTGGAAAAAAATCGCGCTTGATGACTTACGCCATTCCGGGTGCCAGATCAGGAAGCGTAGATGTCAATCACAGAAAGACGCAGATTGAACATGGATGCACTGCACAGAATATGGCAACATGCCCACTCACCGAGCTCACCTGCCAAACATGTTTAACTGGTTCAATAAGAAAATAGCGGTTCCCG
>CAYOJU010000080.1:0-2921 GCA_964404355.1 uncultured Sideroxydans sp.
ATCTCTTGTTCAAGCGGCGGACTTATTTTATTTCGACCATACATTTTTAGCCGGACACTTCTTCATATTCACTGTCCGAACTTGCGTTTCACCAGCCGGATGTTATCCGTGGTGTTCTGTATTCTTTTTTTTAACCTGTCCATCGTGCAGGCTGAGCCGTTGCATGTGACGGTAGTGTTGAGCGAAGAAGGTGGGGTTTACCAGGAATTCAGCGAATTATTGCGCGTCAAAATGCCGGTTCAAAAATTTGCGCTAAACACTGTCAGCGTTAACCAGCCATTAGCCGCCTCTGATCTGTACATCGCAGTCGGGATGAAAGCCGCTGAAGTACTGGCCCCCAGAGATATCCCGGTATTGAATGTGCTCGTCCCCAAGGCCGGCTATGACAAGTTGCCACATGCCCCTGTCCAACACGCAGTTCCGCATTCAGCAATTTACCTTGATCAGCCGATGGAACGACAAGTCGCGTTTTTACTGGCTGCTTTGCCTTCCACTCGAAATGTCGGGATTCTTTATTCGACGCCTCTGCCAGAACTTCCAAACGCAAGACATCTGTTGGCAGAAAAAAATGTACGTCTGCACGAAAAAAGTGTCGGTGGGGCGCAAACGTTGAACGATGCGCTGGAAAGTATTTTGGGTGAAAGCGAAGTACTTTTTGTGCTGGCCGATGCGGGTGTATATAACGCCGGGACGATACGCAACATTCTGTTGACTTCATATCGCAAGCAGATTCCTTTGGTCGGTATCTCGCAGGCTTATGTCAAGGCGGGAGCTTTGTGCGCTATCTACAGTACTCCAAATCAAATTGCCTTACAGGCTGTTGAAGCAGTCCGGTTATTTTCCGAATCCGGGAAGTTGCCGTCCAGCCAATACCCAAAGGAATTCGAAGTGTCGGTCAACAGGCAGGTAGCCAGATCACTCGACATCCGTATAGAAGACGCGGATCGACTGCGCGATGTAGTCAGGAAGATTCCATGAAACAGCATGGAATCGAAAGACAGACGCTGGCAGTCGCGGTAATCCCGATTCTGATCCTCGCATTGCTGCTGGAAAGTTATTTCACCTATACGCGCTTTGCCGATCTGGATCGCGCCCTGTTCGAGCGCGCAAAATTGATCGTCCATCAACTCGCCACAACCAGCGAATATCCGGTCTTTTCGGGTAACAATGGATTGTTGCAGCAACAAGTGGACACTGCCTTCGCACAACAGGACGTCAATTCCATCATTGTGCTGAATCGGGATTTGAAATATCTCGCCGGGGCGGGAGGTGCGCGTAATACTTACGAGCAGGTGCTTTTCAGGAATTCCTTGTCCAGGACAGACGATATTGTCACGTTTCGTGAAGATCGCAATATCTTGTGGTTTCACCAACCTATAGTTGCAACACAGATCAAACTGGATGAATTGGGCAACAGCAGTGCCGGAAACAGATCCAATACGGAACTGGGCAGCGTGATCATCGAAATCAGCAAGGACAGATTGAACCGGGAGAAAATCGAGATGTTGGGCCTCAATCTGGTCATGTTGTTGATTGTTTTGCTGACCAGCATGTTGATCGCCATGCGTGTGTCGCGAAGCATTACTCTGCCGGTGTTGGAGATGAGCAATGCCATCCGCCGCATCGGGGAGGGGCATCTGGACACACATATCGCAGGCAATCAGGTGCAGGAACTGGATGCGCTCGCATCCGGCATTAACGATATGGCTCAACTCCTGCAACAAGACCGCAATACCTTGCAGCAACGCATTGACATTGCGACTCAGGAAATGCGACTGAAAAAGGAGGAGGCTGAGAGGGCCAACTTCGACAAGAGCCGTTTTCTCGCCGCTGCTAGCCATGACCTCAGGCAACCCATGCATGCACTCGGGCTTTTCGTCGGCGAGTTGCATAGCCGGCTCGATTCGGTTGAGCAGCGAAAGATTGCGAGCAAGGTGGAAGAATCGGTAGAAGCACTGTCCAGCCTGCTGGATTCGCTGTTGGATATTTCCAAACTGGATGCCGGAATAGTGATCCCGCAAATTCAGGGCTTCGATATTGATGCGATGGCCAACCGTCTGGTGCAGGATTTTATTCCTGTTGCACAACGCAAGAACATTTCATTGCGCGTCCGCTGTGCAAATACCATGGTATTGAGCGATCCGGTATTGCTGGAAAGAATTCTGCTCAATCTGTTGAGCAACGCGATTCGTTACACGCCGCAAAATGGCACGGTATTACTGGGTTGCCGCAGGTGCGGGGAAAATCTGCGTATTGAAGTACGCGACAACGGTATCGGTATTCCGACAGATGAACAGCAGAATGTTTTCCGCGAATTCGTGCAGTTGGCGAACAGTGCGCGCGATCGCAGCAAAGGGCTGGGATTGGGCCTTGCCATTGTGGATCGTCTTGCCAGACTGTTGCATCACTCGCTGTCTTTGCGTTCTGCACCGGGGCGCGGGTCAACATTCTCGGTGACTGTTCCACGCATGTTCGGCGTGGAAGAATTATTGGCGGAACAGGGAAATGTGCCTTTTGCTCCTTTACCCAAGCTCGACAGAATGGAAAATCTGCAGGTCTTGGTAGTCGATGATGACATGCTCGTTCGCATCAGTACCGCAGGTATTCTCGAGTCCTGGGGTTGTCATGTCTTCGCTGCCGGAGATCTGCAAGAGTCCAAAGATCTTTGTTCACAAGCGCAATTGGATATGGTGATCTGTGACTATCGTCTACCTGATGGGGATGGTCTGATGCTTGCGGACTATATCAAGGAGCATTACGAGATTCAGCCTGCCTACATTCTCATCAGCGGAGATACTGCACCCGAAATCCTGCAAGCAGCCACCGAACGCGGGCTGCACCTGATGCACAAGCCTGTTCGTCCTGCCAAGCTGCGATCCCTGGTTCTGTTCCTGCTGAAAAAACGCAGCGAAACGGTTTAA
>CAYOJU010000080.1:3021-13879 GCA_964404355.1 uncultured Sideroxydans sp.
CAAGCTGCGATCCCTGGTTCTGTTCCTGCTGAAAAAACGCAGCGAAACGGTTTAAGACATGTTGATCAGAATTTTGCCCTGCAACAGAGTCGCAGGGCAAAAACACGTTTGAGCACTAATGAGAAGAGATGCTTGCCGGATTATTTCTTTTCCATCGGGCAGGTGTTCGTTCCGAGCATGGTATAAGCCGGACAGAATTTGAAGATGCCGGTCAGCAGGGGAACGATGCCAATCCAGCCCCATACGCCGATCATGCCGGTCAGTGTTGCGCCGATGAGTGCCAAGCCGACCACGATACGCAGGATGCGATCAATACCACCAACGTTGAGTTTCATTTTGCTCCTAGGAATGGGTTAGAGGAGCACGCAGGATAAGCGTCAAGCGACAGGTTGTCTGTGACAAAAATCACAGACGCACGAATTAGAGTTCGGAAAAACGCTTAAGCCCTGTTATATCAATTACTTCAATCTGTTCCCGAGCCATTTTAACCCAGCCTTGATCGGCGAATCCCTTGAGCAAACGGCTGACGATCTCGCGTGCACTGCCGAGTTCGTCGGCCAAGGCTTGATGCGTGATGTGTAACGGGCTGGGCTTGGAGACCAGCAGTGCAGCGAGGCGCTGATCGAGCTTCTGGAAGGCTACTGCAGAAACCAGTTGCATCAAGTCGGTGAGCCGATCGGAAAACAGGTGGAACACGTAATCCCTGAATGCCACATGTTTTTCCAGCAGTGTCTGGAAAGACTGGGCTGGCAGTAACACTATTTCCAAATTCTGCTCGGCGATGCCGCGAGCTGTATAACGGGTATGCCCAAGCAAACAACTACTGGTGAGAATGCAACTTTCACCCGGTGTTACGCGGTATAGCTGCAATTCGCGACCGCTTGGTGCTGCCTTGATGACCCGGATGCTGCCGGAAAGCAGCATGGGAAATCCCTGACAAGGCTGGTTCTCGTCGAACACTACTGTGCCAATTGGCAGCGGCATCACCATCGCATTCTCCAGCAAGTCATCCAGTTCCGCCGCAGTCATTCCGGCCAGCGCCGGGTAGAGCTGAAGCAGGCGAGAGCGGACGTCGCTGGTGAGCATAGTTACTCGGGACGCATATGCGGAAACAGGATTACATCGCGTATGCTGGCGCTGTCGGTCAACAGCATCACCAGTCGGTCGATACCGATGCCTTCCCCGGCGGTGGGCGGTAAACCATACTCCAGTGCGCGTACAAAATCGCTGTCCTTGAACATGGCTTCTTCATCGCCGGCATCCTTTGCCGCAACCTGGGCATCGAAGCGTCGCTCCTGATCTTCCGCGTCGTTCAGTTCGGAAAAGCCGTTGGCGATCTCGCGGCCGACGATGAACAACTCGAAACGTTCGGTGATCTCTGGATGCGCATCGCTGCTGCGTGCCAACGGCGAAACCTCAACCGGATAGTCGATGATGAAAGTCGGCTCAAACAGATGAGATTCGGCCAGTTCTTCAAACAGTGACAACTGCAAGCCGCCGGTGGCATCCTTGGGGTTGTATTTGGCCTTCAGGTCTTTCAACTGGGTCACCAGGAAAGTGCGGTCGGCCAACTGCGCGTCGGTGAATTGCGGATGATATTTCTGTATTGCCTGCACCATGGTCAGGCGGTGGAAGGGTTTGCCCAGATCGAGTTCGCGGCCCTGATAGGTGATGACGCTCGTACCGAGAACCTTGAGCGCCACTTCAGCAAACAGTTTCTCGGTGAAATCCATCAGATACTTGTAATTGCGATAGGCCTCGTAGAATTCGATCATGGTGAATTCCGGGTTGTGGCGCGTCGAAACCCCCTCATTGCGGAAGTTGCGGTTAACCTCGAACACCTTTTCAAAGCCACCAACCACCAAACGTTTCAAATAAAGTTCCGGCGCGATGCGCAGGTACATCTTCATATCCAGCGCGTTGTGATGCGTCTCGAACGGTTTGGCCGAAGCGCCGCCGGGAATGGGATGCATCATCGGCGTTTCCACTTCCAGATAGTCGTGCCCCACGAAGAAATCGCGGATCGCCTGAATGATTTTTGTGCGGGTTATAAACACCTTGCGCGAATCATCATTGGTAATGAGGTCGAGGTAACGCTGGCGGTATTTCTGTTCCTGATCGGTCAGGCCGTGGAATTTTTCCGGCAGCGGACGCAGCGCCTTGGTCAGTAGGCGTATCTGCGTTACACGCACGGACAGTTCGCCAGTCTTGGTTTTGAACAGCACACCAACCGCACCGAGGATGTCACCCATGTCGTAATGTTTGAATTCGGCATGTGCAGCCTCACCGGTATTGTCGTTGCTGATGAACAGCTGGATACGGCCGCCCATGTCCTGAATGGTGGCGAAGCTGGCCTTACCCATCACGCGCTTCAGCATCATGCGGCCGGCCACTGCAACAGGGATTTGTGCCGCCTCCAGGTCGTCGTGCAACTTTTCGCCATATTCGGCATGCAAATCGGCCGCCATATTCTTGCGCTGGAAATCGTTGGGGAAGGCGACGCCTTTGGCGCGGATTGCGTTCAATTTGGCGCGACGTTCCGCGATGATCTGGTTCTCGTCCTGGGCTGGGATATTGGGTTCGGTGCTCATGATGTTCTGAAATAGTGAGTTAAATTTAGGCGGCGTGAAATATAGCACAGGGACGGGGTTTTCAGGACGGGTTGTACCCCTCTGCCGTCCGGCTATGACCTTTCTCGAACCAGCACTTTCACCCCCGGCGCCCAGGCATCAGTCGGTTTTTTCTTGAAAGTTACCAGTGTAAGCATGGACGGGTCGTACACGCCAACGTTGTGCGTAACCGGTGTGGTCAGCAGGTATTGGGCGCGGGTGGCCTTGAGGAACTTTGCCACGCGCTCGATATTGGCGATGTCGAGGTGGGCGAAGGGTTCGTCGATGAACACGAAGCCGCCTGGGCGGGATTCTTCCATCATCAGGGCCACCAGCAGGATCAGCGACTTCATCACCTGCTGGCCGCCGGAGGCGTCACCGTCGTTCATGCCCATGAAGCCCTTGTCGTCGAAGTTGAAGCGCACCGCCAGTCCGGCTTGCGCCAGCGACAGGTCGTTGCTGTCGAGCAAGACCGGTTCGTGTTCGACCTTGATTCCGGCAAGGTCGCCCAGCACTTTGAGGTTTTTTACGTAGCGGCCGACGGTATGGCGCAGCACGGCGATATATTGCTCGCGCGCCGTCTCGGTCTGGCTGCGCGCCATCTCGTTGTCGCGGCGGCGTGTGGAGAGATCACCTTCCATGCGCTGGTAGTCGTCCTTGATCTTGTCGCGCAGCGCGACCACGGTGTCGTCGGTCTCCCACGACTCTTCCTTGAAGCGGTATTCGATCTCCTCAATGCGGCGGTCGATGTTGGTGGTGTCGCGGTATTTCTCGGCGATCTGCTGGTTGGCTGACTCGTCGCACCAGCCCGCCGGGAACTGCTTGCGGTTGTGGCGCAACGTTTGCAGGCGGCGAATCTGTTCTTCGCGTGCCGAGCGGTTCTCTTTGCTGGAGATTTCCTTTTCCAGTGTTTGCAGCGCGAACTGGATCTTCTGTGAGCTGGTATAGGCCGCTGTGACGGCCTTGTCGGCCTGTTCTCGCTCCTGCTGCGCCTGCAACACCGAGTTGTCGCGGCGGCGCAGCACCAGCGCGTCATAGTTCTGGCGCGCCTCGGCAAACTCGGCCGCGCGGGCGGCGAGCTGCGCACTGGCGCTGACACCGGCTAGTTGCGCCTGCTGGTTGCGGATGCGGGCGGTGAGGTCGTCGCGCTGTTCGCGCAACGGGGCGATGCTTTTCTCGATGCTGCTGCGTTGCTCGCGCAGGGCTTCCAGACGGGCTTTGCCGAAGCGTGCCTGTTCCTGTGCGGCGTAGCGTCCGCCGCGACGTTCGCGCAGATAGCCTTGACGTGTGATCCAGTCTTCGCCACGCGGCAGCTTGGCACCGGCTACGGCATCTTCCACGCGGCGTGTGCGTTCCAGCGTGCGCAGCAACCATTCCGGCACCGGCTTGGTGAAGCGCACCACTTCCAGCAGCGAGCCCTTGGGCGGCAAACCTGCAGGCATACAATCCGGCACGATGAAGTGGCGATAGCGCAGCTTTTCGCCCAGTGCCATCGCTGCTTCCGTGTCCTTCTCTTTGGCCAGCAGCACGATGTGCGCGGATGGCGCAAGTACGGCCTCTACAGCTGCTTGCCAGGAGGGATCGGCGATTTCCACCACGTCGGCCAACAGGTCATGCGCGATACCGGCCTGGGTCAAAGCCTGACGAAAGGCTGCCACATCCAGCGGATCGGCGCGGCGACCCGCGGCGAGGTTCTCCAGCATCTCGTCGAGTTGGCGCAGCTTTTGTTCCTGTTCGGCGATGCGCACCAGCAGATTGGCGCGTTCGCTTTCCATGTGTTCAATTTCGCGCGCGTCGGCCAGTTTGCCGCTTTCCTTGGCTTGAGCCTGCTGTTCCAGACGCTTTTGCTGTTCAACGACTGTTTCCCAGCGACCCAATTCACGGTTGAGTTCGTTCAGCGCGCGTTGCTGGTTTTGTTCATTGTCGGTGGCGGCCTGACGGCGCAGTTGCGCGGCTTCCAGCGCCTGTTGTTGCATCTGCAATTCCAGCTGCAGTTCCTTGCGCTCGATGCGCTTGGCGCGCCATTCCTTGCGCATGGATTGCAGGGTGCGCCGCGCATTGTCGGTTTCGCGTTGCAGCAGGTAATGTTCCAGACGCGGGCGCGTTTCGGAAAACAGATCGGTGCGCTCCTGGTTGAGACGGTGCCATTCCAGATAGCGATTCACTTTCTGTTCATGCTTTTCCAGATTGTAGCCCAGCGCTTCCAGTTGGTTCTGTGCCGCATCCAGTTCGCGCGACGTATGTTCCTGATGGTGACGCGCTTCCTGGTAACGCTCCAGCACTTCCTTGTCACCGAATACCTGGAACACCAGGTCGAGCAAATCCTTGTGCGACAGTTCGCACAGCTTGTCGGTCTGGCCCTGTTCCAGCGACAGTACGCGGGCGATGGCGGGGGACAAGCCGGCGCTGTGCAGGATGCGCTGGTAGTCGCGCACGCCGAACTCTTCGCCTTTCTGTTCAATCTCTTGCAGACTCACTTCGCCGTCGGCGATCCAGTATTTGCGCGACCAGTCGCCGCCTTTCTTGTCGATGCGGCAGGCCAGCGTGATCTTGTCCTGCTGGTAAGGCAGGCGGAACGGGCGGTAGCTGGCACCGGGCGGGCAGCGGTTGTCCACCACACCGCGCAGCCAGCAGAAGTCCTCGCCGTTGCGGCGCACGTAGCGTTTGTAATCGCGCTTCTTCGAGCATTCCAGCGCCAGCAGCGTACGCATGGCATCGAGCAGCGTGGTTTTACCCGAACCGTTGGGGCCGGAGATGGTGATGATGGGCGCATCCAGCGGCAGCTTAAAATTGCGCCAGTAGTCCCAGTGGACAGTCTCCAGTTCCATCAACCTGAACATCAGGACTCCTCCTCGTTATGCAACTCTTCAAGTGTGACTTCGCGCAGAATGCCGCGTTGCTTCAGCAGGTCGGACAATGCGCCGTTGAGAATGCGCGGCGCCATTTCGGCGTAGTCGAAGGCGAGGTCGAGCAGCGGGCCTTCGTGAATCACCTTGTTCTTGCGCTCGATAAAGCCCAAGCGCGACAACTGCGGCAGCGCGAACTGTTGCAGGCGCGCCTTGCCGCCAAGCAATTTTCCATAGTCTTCCATCAGCAGGTTCTCGGCGATGCCGCGCGAGGCTTCGTGCGCCAACGGGGTGAGCTTCACGGTCTCGAACATTTCGCTTTGCTCTTCCTGTTGAGTTGCTTCGCCGGACAACTGGCGTTCGCGTTTGGGCAGGATGATCAGTGCCCACAGGATTACCAGCAGTGCCACGGCATCCTTGGGCAGGCCGAGGTTGCTGGATTGCCATGTGTCGTTCTGCTCGAACACAGCGCTTTCGCATTCGCGCGTAAGGGCGATGCCAACATGGGCGGAAAAGGGATGCGCCAGCAGGCGCAGTCCGCTGGCGGCGAGACGCTGCTCCACTTCGTCGCGAAAACCGGCATCCACCAGCAGGCGGCGCACTTCCTTGTCTTCGCGCGGCAGGTAGCGCAACGCCAGCAGGCGTGCGATCAGGCGGGCGGCGTGATCCTGGTTCATGGGGTTTTCTCCTGTTGCGGTTCAATGTGGCCGTCGCTCATCGCGGCGACTTCATCGCGTCCAATAATTTTCAGTTCCAGGCTTTCATTCCAGCGCAGGCTCAATGGCAGGTGCGCCAGAGGCGCGAGTTCGGGATCGACGTTCTGTTCGCCGAGGAACGACAGCAGCGACAGGCGATACGAGGCATCGCTGAAATTGCCGCCAACGATGCTGTCGGCGAGATTCATCGGCTCTTCCAGCCCGGTGAGCAGGCGCGTCAGCGCAGCCAGTTGATACGGCGGTTCGTGCTCGACGTCGTCCACATATTCGACTTCGGCGGGGGCGGGCATGGCGGAGACGTGGCGGTTGGGCTGCTCGCGGGCGACGAATTCCTCGGTGTTGTCCAGCATCACATCGGGCAGGATGAAGGTGCATTCCGGCGTAATCGAAAGTTGTTCGGCGGTGAGCGCAATCAGTTCGTCCACAGTGCGCTCCTTGAGCCATGCCGCGAGTTCGGAAGAGCTGAGACCACCATGCGACAGGTGTACCTGCTGGCGCGAAATTTCGGCGAGCTCACGTTGAAACACAGACGACATGCGCATGATGCGCGATTGGCGCGAACCGATTTCCTGCGCCAGCCTCCAGCTGGCATCGTCGGCAAAACCTTCGGCAGAGAGGTCGCGCAACACCTCGTTGGCTTTCTCCATCCATTGCCATACCGAGGTCAGCTTGCTTTGCGCGGCGCGCAGGCGGAATTCGGAACCGGAGGCGACGGCTTGCGAGAATTCCTCTTCCAGCTCTGCCAGCCGCGCCAGCAGGTGCGCGAGCGCTTCCGGCGACAATTTGCCAACGGCGGCACCTGCGGCGATCTGGGCCGCAAAGAATTCTCCGTCCTGTTCGGTGTTGAATGACAGCAGGCTGGAGAGCGAGGACAGCACCATGCGTCCGGCGGACGATATCTGGTAAACGTGGCGTTCACTGTCCCACAACAGCAACTCGTGTTCGCGCAAGCGGCCGAGTACCGTGTTGAGCTTGGACTGGTTGATAAAGGCGAAGTGACTTTGCAGGTCGCGCGGCGTCCATTCCGGCGCGCTGGCGCGCAAGCCGATCTCGCGCAGCACCATCAGACGCACCATCACTTCGTCGTCGCCTCCGCGGAACAGCGCGATCATCGCGCCGATCAACGGCTTGGCTTCAAACAGGGGAAAGAACTGCGGCACATCGGCAGGCTCGACCCCGTCGACCAGGAACTCGGCGAGTCCGTTATCTTGCTGCACGGACATCCGTTAAACGCCTTGCTTCAGGCTGGCCTCGATGAAGGGATCGAGATCGCCGTCGAGTACCTTTTGCGTATTGGAGATTTCAACGTTGGTGCGCAGGTCCTTGATGCGTGACTGGTCCAGCACATAGGAGCGAATCTGGTGGCCCCAGCCCACGTCGGTCTTGGTTGCTTCCAGCTTGTCGGATTCGGCCTGGCGCTTGCGCAGCTCCAGTTCGTACATCCGCGACTTCAGCATGGACATCGCCTCGGCTTTATTACGGTGCTGAGATCGGTCGCTTTGGCATTGCACCACGATGCCGGTCGGGGCGTGCGTGATGCGGATGGCCGAATCGGTCTTGTTAATGTGCTGTCCGCCCGCACCGGAGGCGCGGAAGGTGTCGATGCGCAAATCGGCCGGGTTGATGTCCACCTCGATGGAGTCGTCCACTTCTGGGGAGACGAACAGGCTGGCGAAGGAGGTATGGCGGCCGCCCGAGGAATCGAAGGGCGACTTGCGCACCAGGCGGTGTACGCCGGTTTCGGTGCGCAGGTGGCCGTAGGCGTATTCCCCCTCGACCTTGATCGAGGCGCTGCGGATACCGGCGACGTCGCCGTCGGTCTGTTCTAGTACCTCGGCCTTGAAGCCCTTGCGTTCGCAGTACCTGAGGTATTGGCGCAACAGCATCGAGGCCCAGTCGCAGGCTTCGGTGCCGCCGGCGCCGGCCTGGATGTCGATGAAACAGTTGTTCGGGTCTGCCGGGTTGGAGAACATGCGGCGGAATTCGAGCGCGGCGACGCGCTTCTCGATGTCCTGCACGTCGGCGGCGATGCTCAACAGGCTTTCGTCGTCATTTTCGGCCTGCGCCATCTCGAACAATTCGGCGGCGTCGCCGAGATTCTGGCCGATCTGTGTCAGGCCGAGCACTACATCTTCCAGCGACTTGCGTTCGCGGCCCAATTCCTGAGCGCGCTTCGCATCGTTCCAGATGGTCGGGTCTTCGGCGAGTTGATTGACTTCGGCTAAGCGTTCCTGCTTGTTGTCGAAGTCAAAGAAACCTCCGTAATTCATTGCTGCGGTTACGCAAATCTTGCAGGGAGTTGGATAAGGCGTTGAGTTGTTCGGCTTCCATGGTCTACCTTTATAAATTCGTTTTGCGGGCGAATCGCGGCGTTGCGTGCTCGCTCATTCCTCGCCTACCCACATGGTATGTCTCGTCATTCGCTGCGCGGCTCCTTGCGCTTCATCCCGCAAAACGAATTTCTAAAGGCAGACATGTCGGTTTTTTTTGAAGGCCGCGATTATACACGGCCTGAACATTCCAAGGACCGAAGCCGTGTCTGCTACAGAAAGAGCAGACCGAGCGCGACCCCCGCAGTGATGGCGAGGAAGCCGACGGCCAGGTGTTTGGCCAGCGCCAGACCGCCGATAGAGGCCGCCATGCCGAATTTGAACATCATGTTGGAGAGGAAGGCGAGGGAGATGGACGTGACGGTCTGCACGCTGCTCAGTTTATCCATATTTAGCAGCCGCAGGCTGGAAAGCGTGATTGCATCGACGTCGGTGAGCCCCGATACGATGGCGACGACATACAGGCCGCCACTACCCGCCACATCGGAAAGCCAGGCGGAACAGAACAGCACGACCACGAACAGCAGGCCGAAAGTCAGTGCGGCGTGGATCTCGGTCGGGTTGGAGGTTTCCGGCATGGGTAAATCACCCGAGTTCTTTAACCGTTTCCAGTTGAACAAAGTGGCGATGACACCGAACAGCAACCCCAGTCCCATCACCGGGGCGAGCTGCTTGAGTATGCCCGGAGAGACAATGCCGCTGACAACCATGAGCCGAACCAGCACGACCTGACTGGCGATCAGGATTACCACTGCCGACAGGCGCAGCATGCCGTCGTTGAGTTTGCTGTGCTTGGCGTAGACCAGTGTGGTTGCTGTGCTGGAAACCAGACCGCCGAAAAACCCGAGCAGCGGTGCGCCATAGCGCTGTCCGGTCCAGCGCAAGGCCACATAACCCGCCAAACTCAAACCGGAGATCAGTACGACCATCATCCAGGCCTGATAGGGGTTGAAAGCATCATAGGGGCCGTAGTTCTGGTCGGGCAGGATGGGCAGGATGACGAAGCTGAGTACCGAGAATTGCAGGATGGAAACCAGGTCACGGCGCGTGAGCCGCTGGCTCATACCCTGCAATTCGGGTTTGAAATAGAGCAGGGTGGTAATGGCGATGGCCAGCATGACGGCGAGTTTGGAGTAACCGTACCAGACCAGCACGCCCAGGGCGTAACTGAGCAGCAGTGCGACGACGGTGGTGGTACCCGGATCGTTGATTTCCTCCGGGGCGTCATTGAGATAGGCGGCGATGATGGTTGCTGCGATGGCGAGTAGCCCGCCTATCACCAGCCAGGATGAGCCAATCTTGTCAGAGAGCAGGGCCAGCAAGGTGCCAAGCACCGCGACGAGTGCAAAAGTGCGCAGCCCGGCCTTGGCGGAGGGATTGCGCTCGCGCTCCAGCCCGATGAGCAGGCCGATGGCAAGGCTGGTCAGGAATTGCGGCAGTGCTTCGATGCCGTTGCCTTGTAATAGAGTCGGTTCCACGATCTCAGTCTCCTGCCCAATGCCGCACGATAAGCTGCAAACTCTCGCTGCCATTGTATTCATTGATACTCAGGCTGTATACCGCGTGGATCGTGTCCGGCGCCGGTTCGGCGGAAAAGAAGCGGATCGCATCGAAGCTTCCGGCGGGCGATGACAGTTTAAGCTTGAGGTGTTTTTCGCCGACTACGCGCTGGGTTTGCACGCGGAAATCTCCTTCGAAAAACGGTTCGGGAAAACCTTGACCCCAGACCTGGCGCTGCAGATCGCGGGCAATGCTTAAAGTGAATTCTTTCGTTTCAAGCGGGCCATCGGTAGCAATGGTCTTGACCAGCGATTCGGCATCAAGCAGTTCTTGTGCAATGACTTCAAAGGCTTGGCGGAATTCGTTCAGATTGGTCTCAGATATGGTCAATCCCGCTGCCATGGCATGCCCGCCGAATTTCTGGATCAAATGCGGGTGCCGTTTGGACACCAGATCCAGCGCATCGCGCAGATGCAGACCGGCAATGCTGCGCCCCGAGCCTTTCAACTCGCCCGTCTGTGACCGCGCGAAGGCAATCACCGGACGGTGGAATTTATCCTTGAGGCGCGAGGCGAGAATACCGATTACACCTTGATGCCAATCCTCATTGAACAACGAAAGCGAATAACTGTCCGCCGGATCGAAAGCATGTAGTGTTGCCAGCGCGCTGTCTTGCATGTCGGCCTCGATGCTTCGCCGCTCTTTGTTAAGCGCGTCCAGCCTGGCGGCAATGTCACCAGCCTCGGCTTCATCGTCAGTCAACAAGCAACGGATACCCAGGCCCATGTCTTCCAGGCGTCCAGCAGCATTCAGGCGCGGTCCGACGATGAAGCCCAACTCGTAAGCCGAGGCCTGTG
>CAYOJU010000081.1:0-6648 GCA_964404355.1 uncultured Sideroxydans sp.
TTTTCAAGGCGGGCGCACTGAAGCGTGTCGTGATGGGGCAGGACGAGGGTACTCTAGTACATTGCGATTGAGCGAAGCATCCTAGGACGGAGAACGAAGATGATTGCGGATATCAAAAAGAACGTTGAACAAAAAATGAACAAGTCGCTGGAGGCACTAAAGGCCGACTTGGGAAAAATTCGCACCGGGCGCGCACATACCGGCATACTTGATCACGTGATGGTGGACTACTATGGAAACCCGACCCCGGTGAACCAAGTGGCAAACATCACTTTGACCGATGCGCGTACCATCGGCGTACAGGCGTATGAAAAAAACATGATCGGCCCTATTGAAAAGGCGATTCGAGATTCAGATCTGGGTTTGAATCCTGCCACCAATGGCGAATTGATCCGCGTGCCGATGCCCATGCTGACCGAAGAACGTCGTCGTGATTTGATCAAAGTGGTCAAGAGCGAAGGTGAAGATGCCAAGATCGCCGTGCGCAACATCCGCCGCGATGCCAACGAACAGTTGAAAAAACTGCTCAAGGACAAGGAAGTGGGCGAGGACGAAGAACGCCGTGCACAGGACGATGTGCAGAAACTCACCGACCGCTTTGTCGCCGAGATCGATAAAGCGCTGCAGTCCAAAGAAACCGACCTGATGGCCGTTTAGCAGGTAGCCGGTAGCATGTGGCTTGTAGCTATTAATGCCGCGCGCAAAGCGCGCACCTTACGCACTACCAGCTACCAGCTACAAGCCGCAAGCTGACAAGGATTTCCGATGGCCATATTCCAAAGTTCCACTCGCACCATCCCGGACGCTGCGGCAGTTCCGCGCCATATCGCCATCATCATGGACGGCAACGGTCGCTGGGCAAAACAGCGCTTCATGCCGCGTGTCATGGGGCACCAGCGCGGTGTGGAGACCGTGCGTGAAATGGTCAAAGCCTGTCGTCAGATGGGCGTGGAATACCTGACGTTGTTCGCTTTCAGCAGTGAGAACTGGCGGCGTCCCGCCGACGAAGTTTCATTCCTGATGCAATTGTTCATGAAGATGCTGGAACGCGAAGTCAGCAAGCTGCACCAGAACAATATCCGCCTCAAGGTCATCGGCGACTGCAGCCGCTTCGATGCGAAACTGGTGAGCTACATTGAAGAAGCCGAGCAACTCACCTCCAATAATACCAGCCTGACGCTGACCATTGCCGCCAATTACGGCGGACGCTGGGACATCATGCAGGCCATGCATGCACTGAGCCAGGCACATCCCGAGCGTGCCACGGCGTTCGCCGAAGAAGAGCTTACTCCGTATCTTTCCATGCACTACGCACCGGAGCCGGATCTGTTTATCCGCACCGGCGGCGAACAGCGCATCAGCAATTTTTTGCTGTGGCAACTGGCTTACACCGAATTGTATTTCACCGATACCCTGTGGCCTGCGTTTGATCGTGCCGCACTGGAATCGGCTATCCAGTCTTATCAAAAGCGCGAACGCCGCTTCGGCAGGACCAGCGAACAACTGACTGAGGGCAAGATCAATGCTTAAGCAACGCGTTATTACCGCGATCATTCTGTTCACATTGTTTCTCGCTGCAGTTTTCGGTTTGCCGACCCTGGGTTGGCAGATGCTGGTGCTGGTGGTGGTATGGCAGGGCGCAGTGGAATGGGCGCGTTTATCCGGCTTGAGCGGGCGGGCCGCTTCAGCCTATTGGCTGGTCACGCTGGCGCTGATGGCAGGCATGGTGTGGTTCGATAACTACGTTTCGCTTCAGCAACAGACCTCGCTGCATCTCGTGTGGTACATGCTGGCGGTGCTGTTCTGGGTTTTTGTGGTGCCGGCCTGGCTGATATCTGGCTGGCGCCCGCAGAATGCCTGGCTGATGGGTGTGGTCGGCTGGATCGTGCTACTGCCCACGGGACTGGCCATGATGGACCTGCGCGCGATCAACCTTTCGGGTCCCTGGGGACCGTGGGGTCCGTGGGTATTGCTGTTCGTGATGACAGTGGTGATGGTGGCTGACATCTCGGCCTACTTTACCGGCAAGCGCTTCGGCAAGAATAAACTGGCACCGGCAATCAGCCCAGGCAAGACCTGGGAAGGCGTATTCGGCGCGATGATAGGCGTGACGCTGTACGTGATCGTCGTAGGTTGGGCGAGCGGGCTGTACAAACAATATCCGGTGTTCCCCAGCATTATCGTCGCGGGATGGTGGTGGGTAGCGCTGGCGGTGATCGGGGATCTGTTCGAATCGGCAGTCAAGCGCCAGGCCGGGGTCAAGGATAGCGGCGCATTACTGCCCGGGCACGGCGGCCTGCTGGATCGCATTGATGCACTGACTTCTACCTTGCCCTTCGCTGCCATCGCGCTCATTCTGCAAAGGCTGGAATGAGCAAGCTCACCCGACTCACCATACTCGGCTCCACTGGAAGCATCGGCAAAAGCACGCTGGATGTGGTCGCGCGTCACCCGGATAAATACCGGATCGTTGCGCTTACCGCGCAGCAGCAGGATGAACTGCTGTTCGAGCAGTGCCAACAATTCCAGCCACGCTATGCGGTGTTGCTGGATGCGGCGGCCAGCGAACGGCTTGCCAAACGCATTGCTGCCGCCGGACTTGAAGTTGAAGTGCTGTGCGGAGCGGCAGAACTGGAGCGCGTTTCGACGTTGCCCGAAGTTGATGCAGTGATGGCCGCTATTGTTGGCGCGGCTGGCATGCCGCCCACTTTGGCAGCGGCGCAAGCCGGCAAGAAGATATTGCTGGCGAACAAAGAGACGTTGGTGCTCGCCGGACATCTATTCATGGATGCAGTGCGACGCAGCGGTTCGGCTTTGCTGCCGATAGATAGCGAACATAACGCCATTTTTCAGGCGCTGCCGCGCGGCTATGCAGGTGACATGAAACAGAGTGGGATAAGCAAGATATTGCTGACTGCATCCGGTGGCCCTTTCCGCAATACGCCGCTGGAACAGCTGCTGCATGTCACGCCGGAGCAAGCTTGCGCGCATCCAAACTGGAGCATGGGCCGCAAGATATCGGTCGATTCCGCCAGCATGATGAACAAAGGGCTGGAAGTGATCGAGGCGCACTGGCTGTTCAATGCCGGAGCGGACGACATTCAGGTAGTGGTGCATCCACAGAGCGTGATTCATTCCATGGTGCAGTATGTGGACGGCTCGGTGCTGGCCCAGCTCGGCAATCCCGACATGCGTACGCCCATTGCTTATGCACTGGCTTATCCGGAACGCATCGACGCGGGCGTTGCTCCGCTCGACCTGTTCCAGATCGCAAAGCTCGATTTCGTTGCGCCCGATTTCACCCGTTTCCCTTGCCTGTCGCTGGCTTATCAGGCGTTGCGCGCCGGGGGCACCGCACCCGCCTTGCTGAATGCCGCGAATGAAGTTGCAGTGGCTGCTTTTCTTGAGCGGCGCATTTCCTTCCTCGATATTCCGCGTTTGATCGAAACGGTGCTGGGCAAAGTGGCTCAGGTTGAAGTGCGCAACTTGCAGGATGTGCTGGTTGCAGATGCGGATGCCCGCACTGCAGCGCAGGAGTGGATCTCACGATGATCACATTGCTCGCGTTTGTTGTTGCCATCGCAGTACTGGTGGTGTTCCATGAGCTGGGACATTACGCCGTGGCGCGCCTGTTCGATGTGAAAGTGATTCGTTTTTCCATTGGTTTCGGTCGGGTGCTCTACACCAGGCGCTTTGGTAAGGGCGAAACGGAATGGGCGATTTCGGCCATTCCGCTGGGCGGTTACGTCAAGATGCTGGATGAGCACGAGGGTGAAGTGGCAGAACATGAGTTGCCGCGCGCCTTTAACCGCAAACCGGTATTGCAGCGCATGGCCATTGTGGTGTCGGGGCCGATTGCGAATCTGTTGCTGGCGGTTATTCTTTATTTTTTCCTGTTCATTTACGGCGTGCCGGGTCTGAAACCCGTTCTGGGCGAAGTTGCAGCGAATACCCCGGCGGCCACTGCAGGCCTGCACAGCAAACAGGTCATCGTTAGTGTCAATGGTCAGGCAGTACCAAGCTGGCAGGAAATACGTTGGACCCTGCTTGACCTAGTGCTGCAAAAAAAGGCTGCCAAACTAGAAATACAGACTCCGGAGGGAGAGCGCTATTTCCGCATGCTGGAGGTGGGCAATCTGGTTCCCGCCGATTTGGACGGGGATTTTCTGAAGAAACTCGGGCTGCAACCGTATCAGCCGCCGGTCTATCCCGTCATCGGCAAGCTGGTGGATGGTGGCGCGGCACAACGTGCGGGAATGCAGGTGAACGACCGGGTTTTGCGCGTTAACGGGCAGGATATCGTGCTGTGGGAGGACTTGGTGAGCGTGGTGAACGCGCATCCCGGCAAGGTTCTGGACATCGAGATTGAACGCAACGGTTCATCTTTGAAACTTGGCATAACCCCCGATGTCTTTAACGAGGGCGGCAAGAGCATAGGCCGTATCGGTGTCGCAGCATATATCGACAAGGCCGCCTTTGAAGCCATGCTGACCGATGTGCGTTATCCGCCGGCAGCAGCCATGAGCGAAGCATTCCGCAAGACATGGGAAACCGGCTGGGTGAGCTTGAAAATGATGGGCAAGATGGTGCTGGGGGAAATTTCACTGAAGAATCTTTCCGGCCCGATCACCATCGCGGATTATGCAGGGCAGTCGGCACATATGGGGTTGGGCGCATATATCGGATTTCTCGCGCTCATCAGTATCAGCCTCGGGGTTTTGAATCTGATGCCCATCCCTTTATTGGATGGCGGACATTTGCTGTATTATTCGGTGGAGTTGGTCAAAGGCAGTCCGGTATCGGAAGGTCTGTGGGAGGCGGGGCAGAAAGTCGGTATTGCACTGTTGGTTACCATGATGGCTTTTGCGTTATATAACGACATCAGCCGTCTGATTTTGGGTTGAACAAAATAATGAAATTAAAAAAATGGGTTGTTTTGCTCCCTCTACTGAATGCTTCAACTGCCTGGTCCATGGAACCGTTCGTCATCAAGGACATCCGCGTCGAAGGTATACAACGCACCGAGCCGGGTACTGTGTTCAGCTACCTGCCGGTAAAGGTAGGCGATACGCTGAATGACGAGCGCGCAACCGCTGCGTTGCATGCGCTTTTCGCCACCGGTTTTTTCAAGGACGTCTGGCTGAATGTCGAGCAAGGCGTACTGGTTGTGGTAGTCAAGGAACGACCGACAGTGGCCAGTGTTGAAATCAACGGCGTGAAGGATTTCCCCAAGGATCAATTGACCGAAAATCTGAAAACGATCGGGTTGGCGCAAGGACGCATCCTGGATAAATCGGTTCTGGACAAAGCCGTGCAGGAACTGAAGCGGCAATATGTCGCTCGCGGCAAGTATGCCGTGGAAGTGAAAGCAACCGTCAAGGATATGGAGCGCAACCGCGTAGCTGTGACTTTCGACGTCGAGGAAGGTAATGCTTCCAAAATTCGTCGCATCAACATCGTCGGCAACCAGGTTTATTCTGAAAATGAGCTGCTCGATGTCATGCAGCTCACCACGCCAGGCATGTTTACCTGGTTTTCCAAGAACGACCAGTATTCCAAGCAAAAGCTGTCGGCCGATCTGGAAAGCCTGCGCACTTTCTACATGAATTCCGGCTACATGGATTTCAATATCGAATCGACACAGGTCTCTATTTCACCTGACAAGAAAGACATCTTCATCACCGTGAATCTTACCGAAGGCGCGAAATATACCGTTTCGGAAATCAAAATGGCGGGGCCTCAGGCGGTACTGTCGCATGAGGAAATGCGCAAGCTGATCAGTGTCAAACCGGGTGATACTCTTTCACGCGACGCGCTGACTGATTCCACGCGCAAGATCAGCGAACGGCTGGGCGAAGATGGTTATGCTTTTGCCAACGTGAGTGCCGTGCCGGAAGTGGATAAAACCAAGCATCAGGTGGCATTCACCTTTGTAGTTGACCCATTGCAGCGCGCCTATATCCGGCGAATCAATATTTCGGGTAATGAGAAAACAAAGGATGAGGTGATACGCCGTGAATTCAGACAAATGGAGAGCGGCTGGTTTGCCACTTCCAAGATAAAAAAATCGAAGCAACGTGTCGACAGGCTGAATTTTTTTGATGAAGTGAATCTGGATACGTCTGCAGTGCCGGGAACCGCCGATCAGATGGATGTGAACATGTCGGTGAAGGAAAAATCCACGGGAAGTATCCAGGCCGGTATCGGCTTTAGCAGCTACGAAAAATTGACGTTGTCAGGTTCAGTGAGCCAGGCAAATGTGTTCGGTACGGGAAACAGCCTCTCGACACAAATTAACACGAGCAGAATCAATACGCTGTATTCTGTTTCCTACACCAATCCCTATTACACCGATGACGGAATCAGTCGCGGTTTTGATATTTTCAAACGGAAAACCAATTCTTCCACTACCTATACAACACAATACAATTCAGACACCTATGGGGCTGGAGTGAGGTTTGGCATTCCGCTCAACGACGACGAAAGTTTTCAATTTGGACTGTCGGCTGAAGTAACTTCCATTTACCTGAGTAATCTTAGCGCGCAACGCACCATTGATTACGTCAATACTTTCGGTCAAACGACAAGAAACCTGATCACAACCACCGGCTGGGTCCGCGATACCCGTGACAGTGCTATCCAGACCAC
>CAYOJU010000081.1:6748-13783 GCA_964404355.1 uncultured Sideroxydans sp.
GAGGGAGCACAGGTATCGAGTTCAATGGGAATGCGTTATTCTGCGGGTCTGAGTGTGAGCTGGTTCTCGCCGGCAGGACCTCTCAAACTGAGTTGGGCCAAGCCATTGAACCAGAAAGAGCAGGACAAAACGCAGAACATCCAGTTCACACTGGGCACGATGTTCTGACCTCTGCAAGGAGTTAGAGATGAAGACGATATTTTGTGCGGTTCTGCTGTTGTTTGCATTCGTCACCCAGGCAGGTGCGGGGGATTTCCGTATCGGCGTGGTTGATACCGAACGCATCCTGCGTGAATCGGACCAAGCGGTACGTGCGGAAAAGAAGATCGAGAAAGAATTTGCCGTGCGCGACCAGGAGATCAAGAAATTGATCAAACAAGTCAAAGACCAGCAAACCTCCCTGGAAAAGGACGGTTCCACCATGTCTGATTCGGTGCGCCGCAACAAGGAACGCGAACTGGCCAACTTGAACCTGAACCTGCAGACGCTGCAACGCGAGTTTCGCGAAGATCTGAATTTGCGCAAGAACGAAGAATTGGCTGTGGTGCTGGCTCATGCCGACAAGGCAATACGCGAGATCGCCGAGAGTGAGGGGTACGATGTTATTCTGCAGGAAGCGGTCTACCGAAATCCCAAAGTGGATATAACTGATAAAGTACTGAAATACCTCGCCAACGAGCCTCAGGAAAAATCCGAAAAGTGATTTGAGCGAAGTATTTTGAAAGAAGAGATTTAATGGATCGTACAGCCTACCGGTTGGCAGACATTGCAGCACGTTTCGGCGGGCGAGTGATGGGAGATGCCGATACGCGAGTGCAACAGATCGGTACGCTGGAGAAGGCGAGCACCGGTCAGATTGCTTTTCTCGCCAACGCCAAATATCGCAAACAGCTCGAAGGCAGCAACGCTTCGGCGGTGATTCTTTCCGAAGCTGACGCGGATGCGACCGAGCTACCGCGCATTGTGTGCAGTAATCCATATTCGTATTTCGCGAAACTTTCCGCTTTCCTGAATCCGTTGCCGGCATGCGTTCCCGGCGTTCATCCTACGGCGGTCATCGGCAAGGGAACGCAGATTTCGCCGCAAGCCCATATTGGCGCTCACGTGACGGTTGGAGACGGAGCGAGCATTGGTTCCGGCACCGTAGTAATGGAAGGTTGCAGCATCGGCGAGCACGCCACAATAGGCGAAAATACACGGCTCTATCCGAATGTGACGGTGTATCACGATTGCCTCGTCGGCAGCCACGTCATCGTGCATTCCGGCGCGGTGATCGGCGCCGACGGTTTTGGAATTGCCTGGGAAGAGGGGCGCTGGTTGAAGATTCCGCAGATCGGACGCGCGGTGATCGGCGATCATGTGGAGGTTGGCGCCAATACGACCATAGACCGCGGTGCGCTGGATGATACCGTCATCGAAGAAGGCGTGAAGCTGGACAACCAGATTCAGGTTGCGCACAACGTGCGCATTGGTGCGCATACTGCCATTGCGGGCTGCGTGGGAATTGCCGGCAGTGCCACCATCGGCAAGTATTGCCGTATCGGAGGTAGCGCAGGCATCCTGGGACATCTGCAGATCGCAGATAATGTCGAGATATCATCTTTTACGCTGATCGGCAAATCGATCACGGAGCCGGGCAGTTATTCCGGTATCTATCCGTTCAGCAAAAATGATGAATGGCGCAACAATGCCGTCCACTTGCGTCACCTGGGTGAACTGGTCAAGCGCGTCAAGGCGTTGGAAAAAGAAATCGAATTGTTAAAAGGGGGAAATAAATGAGTACAGCCATGGACATACATGAGGTCCTGCAGCATTTGCCACATCGCTATCCGTTCTTGTTGATAGACCGGGTGCTCGAAGTTGTCCCGAACGAAAGTATCGTGGCGCTGAAGAATGTCAGTATGAACGAACCGTTCTTTCCGGGGCACTATCCGCACCATCCGGTGATGCCTGGTGTACTGGTCATTGAAGCGATGGCACAAGCTGCCGGCATACTGTCTTTCAAAACGATGGAAAGAATGCCAAGCGACGATTCGGTGTATTACTTCGTTGGTATCGACAATGCCCGATTCAAACGCCCGGTTGGACCTGGCGACCAGTTGATTCTGAAAGCAAAAGTTGCCATGAACCGGCGCGGCATGTGGAAATTCAGCTGCAAGGCCGAGGTGGACGGACAGATTGCGGCTGAAGCTGATTTGATTTGCACGCTACGGACCAAAGAATGAACAGTCTGCTTCATCCAACTGCAATTATTCACCCCAATGCCAGGCTGGCCGACGATGTTTCAGTCGGCGCGTATTCCATCATTGGCGAACATGTCGAGATCGGAGCGGGGTCGGTCGTCGGGCCGCATGTCGTCATTGACGGACATACCACCATCGGCAAGGGCAATCATATATTCCAGTTCAGTTCCATCGGCGAGATACCGCAGGACAAGAAATACAAGGGTGAGCCGACGCAACTGGTTATCGGCGACAACAATACGATCCGCGAGAGCTGTACCTTGAATCTGGGTACGGTGCAGGATGGCGGCATCACCTCCATCGGCAGCGACAACTGGATCATGGCCTATGTGCATGTGGCGCATGACTGTCATATCGGCAACCATAATGTCATCGCCAATGCGGTGCAATTTGCAGGCCATGTTCTGGTTGGCAACAATACCCTGATCGGCGGCATGAGTGGCATACACCAGTTCGTACGTGTCGGTGATTTCGCCATGATCGGTTTCCAGACGCGGCTGTCGCAAGATCTGCCGCCCTTCGTGACCGCGGTGGGCAACCCGGCGGAAGCCAAAGGACCTCATCAGGAAGGGCCGCGCCGCGCCGGTTACTCGGCGGCACGCCTGGACATGATCAAGCAAATGTACCGCACCCTGTATCGCGCGGGCAGCAGTTTCGAGGCGGCCAAGAAAGAAATTGAAGGCTTGCGCGGACAGGCTGCAGATGCCGACCAGGATATTGAAAACATGTTGACCTTTTTGAGTAATGCCAGCCGCGGCATTGTGCGTTGATCTGCCATGAGTAAGTCTGTAAAAACCATTGCCATTGTCGCCGGTGAAGCCTCGGGCGACCTGCTTGGCAGCCTGCTGATGGACGCCATCAAGCAAGCTGCTCCCAATGTCCACTTTGTCGGCATCGGTGGCCCCAAGATGCAAGCCGTGGGAATGAAGGTTCTGTTCCCGATGGAAAAGCTCGCGGTCAACGGTTATGTGGAAGTGCTGTTGCACCTGCGTGAACTGCTCGGTATTCGCCGCAACTTGCGCGAACGCTTTCTCGCCGAGCCGCCCGACCTGTTCATCGGCGTGGACGCGCCGGATTTCAACTTCAGTCTGGAACTGGCGCTGAAGCAGCGTGGTATCCCGACTGTGCATTACATCAGCCCTTCCATCTGGGCCTGGCGCGGAGAGCGCATCCACAAGATCAAGCAGGCTGTATCGCACATCCTGGCACTATTTCCGTTCGAAGCGCCGCTATATCAGCAGGCCGGCGTGCCGGTCACCTACGTTGGCCATCCGCTGGCGGACATGCTGCCGGAAATACCCAACCGCACCGAGATGCGCGAACAAATGCGCATTTTGCCCAGGTTCGCTAAAGTGTTCGCATTCCTGCCCGGCAGCCGCCAGGGCGAGGTGCGCCGTCTCGCCAAAACCTATATCGAGACCGCCAAGCTGATACTGGAAAAAATGCCCGAAGCGCAATTCCTGGTGCCGCTTGCCAGCCGCGAAACGCGCACCATCTTCGAAAACGAAATTTGGAAACAGGAAGCGCAGCAACTGCCTATCACCCTGCTGTTCGGCCATGCGCACGATGCGCTGATTGCCGCCGACGGCGCGCTGGTTGCTTCCGGCACAGCCACGCTGGAAGCCGCATTGCTTAAGTGCCCCATGGTCATCACCTACAAGCTGTCACCGCTGACTTACTGGTTCGCCAAGCGCAAGCAATACCTGCCGTATGTCGGACTACCCAACATCCTCGCCGGAAAGTTTGTTGTGCCGGAGATATTGCAGGACGACGCCACCCCGGAAAATCTGGCACAGGCGCTGCTCAATCTGGTCAACAACAAGCACGCCGTAAAGGATCTGGAACAGACTTTCAGCACCATCCATCAGACCTTGCGCCAGGACACCGCGCAGAAAGCGGCTGCGGCCATCCTGCCTTACCTGGCATGAGCAATATTTTGCTCATCTGCGGCGTGGATGAAGCAGGGCGCGGACCGCTGGCTGGGCCTGTCAGTGCAGCCGCAGTCATTCTTGATCCCGCCAATCCAATCGAAGGTTTGGCCGATTCCAAGAAACTCTCCGAAAAGCAGCGCGACCGTCTCGCCCCCATCATCCGCGAACGCGCATTGGCGTGGGCCGTGGCCTATGCCGAAGTCGACGAGATCGACGAACTTAACATCCTGCAAGCGACGCTGCTGGCCATGAAACGGGCCGTACAGGCACTGCACGTCCAGCCGCAGCAAGTGCTGGTGGACGGCCTGTATTGTCCGCAAACCGGCATTCCCAGCCAGGCCATCGTCAAGGGCGACAGCAAGGTGGCCGCCATCTCCGCTGCCTCCATTTTGGCAAAGACGGCACGCGACGAACTCATGTTGAAATTGCACGAGCAATATCCGCAATACGGTTTCGACGGTCACAAAGGCTATCCTACCGCCGCACATATCGCCGCCTTGCGTGAACACGGCGTATCCGACGTACACCGCCGCAGCTTCAGGCCTGTGCGCGAGCTTTTACTTCCGGCGGAGTAAAGGGCAAGCGTGGGGATTTTCGGTTATCCTCTTGCCTGCCAACAATACTCATACGACAACCATGACCCTATTCAAACTCATCCACCTGCTTGCTGTTCTCGTCTGGGTCGGCGGCATGTTCTTTGCCTACAATGTACTGCGTCCCGCTGCCGTCGAAGTGCTGCAACCACCGGAACGCCTGCGCTTGTGGGACAACGTGTTCCATCGCTTTTTCAACTGGGTATGGGGCGCAATCGGTCTTATCTTGGCCACCGGCTTTTACATGATCTACCAATACGGCGGCATGGCGCATGTGCCGGTTCATGTTCACATCATGCTGACGCTGGGGCTGGCGATGACCTCGGTCTATTGCTACGTATTCTTTGCCTGCTACGTGCCGTTCAACCTGCATGTCGCCAAGGAGCGCTGGAAAGAAGCGGGCGAGATATTGGGCAAAATTCGCAAACTGGTTGCGCTGAATCTTACTTTGGGACTGATAACCTCCAGTGTTGCAGTCATCGGAGTGGCCGGCGGTTTTGCGCGTTAATGATTAGGATTTGAATATAAAAGGAATTGGCAAATGAACAAGAATCTCATCAGTATCGCCGCCTTCACCGCGCTCGGATTGATTATCGGCTACGCCATCTTCGGCAAATGGGCGGGCGACTATGTGAGCCTGAAGACGCTGTTCACATTCGGCGGAAACGCATTCCAGCGTGCATTTCAGTCTGTGTCAGGCATCGAAGACATGCGCACCAAGATACTGCTGTGTGGTGCGGCTGGGGCGGCAGTCGGGGTGATACTGACGTTCAGGCTGAAGAGATAGGTGGCTATTCGCCCAGATTCATTTTGCGCACATAGTGGCAGTTATAGCCGCCCGGATTCTTGTACAAATACCGCTGGTGAAACTCCTCGGCCCGCCAGAAGTCCCTGAACGGCACCACCTCCGTCACCACCTTGCCTTGCCAGTCGCCTGAGGCATCCACAGTCCTGATGACCTCTTCCGCAGTGCGCTTCTGTTCTTCGTCCAGATAGAAAATCGCCGAACGGTATTGTGTGCCGGCGTCATTGCCTTGCCGGTTGGACGTGGTCGGGTTGTGCATGCGGAAGAATTCGAACAACAGGTGGCGGTAGGTGAGGCGCCCGGGATCGAACACGATCTTCAGCGATTCGGCATGGCCGCTGCGTCCCATCTTAACGATGTCATACGTGGCATTCGACACGTCGCCGCCGGTGTAGCCGACTTCGGTATCCACCGCGCCGGGAATCTTGCGCACCAGGTCTTCCATCCCCCAGAAGCAGCCGCCGGAGAGGTAAGCAGTTTGGTTGGTGTCGGTCATGGTGGCTCCTTTCGATTCGGCTTGGGTGCTGGTTACGAAAAGTAACAGTGGGATAAGCGTTATGAGACGAGCCATTCTATCTGTAAAGTACTCGAGGCTATAGCAAGCCATGCCAGAGAGTAGGGTCAAGCTTTTGTCTCAAGGGCCTCACTCAATTTTGCCGATACGAACTCGGCCCTTGAAGTGGAGTTGTTTTCCTGATTATTCAACGCGCACCACTCGAAAAATTCTTCAGGGATTATCTGGCATTCAATCGCACGAACGCCGGAACGCTGAAATTCTCTGCGTGCTTTGATCGCAGCCGCTTCCCATTTTTGAAACGAGACTTCAAAGCATTCCGGGTCTAGTGCAGAGGCTTTTACCAGAGCCCAGGTTTCCTCTGAGTACCAAGTGACAGCAACTATAAGCGACTTGCTACGATTTTTGGCTCTCAAGCGTTGCTGGAGTGAAGGCTTTTTCATGTTCAGAGCATATTCGGGAATTGATGAGGAGATGTAACGCAAATTGGTGGATTCTCAACGCCTTTCCTTCTTCATGGCAGCAGCGGCTTCGCGTTTCGAATCCTTCTCACGTTCCGTCGCGCGTTTGTCATGCTCCTTCTTGCCCTTTGCCAGGCCGATTTCCAGCTTGACGTGGCTGCCCTTGTAATGCATGTCCAGCGGCATGATGGTGTAGCCCGCGCGTTGCACCTTGCCGATGAGTTTGTCGATCTCGTGCTTGTGCAGCAGCAGCTTGCGGGTGCGGACCGGGTCAGGCACGATGTGGGTGGAGGCGTTGAGCAGCGGGCTGATGTGCGAGCCAAACAGGTATAGCGCTCCGTCCTTGATAGTGACGTAGGCTTCTTTGAGTTGTGCCCGTCCGGCGCGGATGGCTTTTACTTCCCAGCCTTCCAGCATGATGCCGGCTTCATGCTTTTCCTCGATGAAGTACTCGTGAAAGGCCTTTTTATTCTGAATGATGCTCATTG
>CAYOJU010000082.1:0-13752 GCA_964404355.1 uncultured Sideroxydans sp.
CTGGACTTCAAGGCGGCGCAAGCCCTGGCGGACGAACTGTCTCCAGTCGTGCTCTGATGCTCGCAAAACGCATTATTCCCTGTCTGGACGTGACTGCGGGTCGTGTGGTCAAAGGCGTCAGCTTTGTCGAGCTGCGCGATGCGGGCGACCCGGTAGAGATCGCCAAACGCTATGATGATCAAGGCGCGGATGAACTTACTTTTCTCGATATCACCGCCAGTTCAGATGACCGCAGCATCATCTTTCATATCATCGAAAAAGTGGCGGAGCAGGTTTTCATTCCGCTGACGGTTGGTGGTGGTGTGCGCGAGGTGCAGGATGTGCGCAATCTGCTGAACGCGGGCGCAGACAAGGTCAGTATCAACACTTCGGCGGTGACCAATCCGCAACTGGTAGCCGATGCCTCTGCGCGTTACGGCTCGCAGTGCATTGTGGTTGCCATCGATGCCAAGCAAACAGCACCGGGCAAGTGGGAAGTGTTCACCCACGGCGGGCGCAAGGCGACTGGTCTGGACGCTGTTGAATGGGCGAAGAAGATGCAGACTCTGGGCGCGGGCGAGATTCTGCTGACCAGCATGGATCAGGACGGGCAGAAGCGCGGCTTTGATCTGGCGCTGACGCGCGCGGTGACCGACGCGCTGGAGATTCCGGTGATCGCCAGCGGCGGCGTGGGCAACTTGCAGCATCTGGCAGACGGCGTGAAGCTTGGCGGCGCGGATGCGGTGCTGGCGGCCAGTATTTTCCACTTTGGCGAATACACGGTGCAGCAGGCGAAAGAATACATGGCGAAACAGGGCATAGAGGTGCGACTGTGAGTGTGAAATCTCTGTGGCTAGATTGGGGTTTAAATGACCGAGACCTGGCTAAATAAAGTGAATTGGTCAGCAGACGGACTCGTTCCGGCCATTGCCCAAGACGCGACAACCGGGCGCGTACTGATGGTGGCGTGGATGAACCGCGAGGCGCTCAAGCGCACAGCAGAATCCGGCGAGGCGATATACTGGTCGCGCTCGCGCAAGAAGCTGTGGCACAAGGGCGAAGAGTCCGGTCACACCCAGAAGGTGCGGGAGATACGCCTGGATTGCGATAGCGACGTGGTTCTGCTGCAAGTGGAGCAGAAGGGCGGCATCGCCTGTCACACCGGGCGTGCGAGCTGTTTCTACAGCAAGCTGGAAAACGGCGCCTGGGTGGAAACCGATGCAGTGTTGAAGAACCCTGACGAGATATATAAGAAATGAGCAACGACATACTGCAACGACTGACCGAGACGCTGGAGGCGCGCAAGCATGCGGCACCGGAGACTTCTTATGTTGCCAAGCTGTTCAGCAAAGGTGACGATGCCATTCTGAAGAAAGTCATCGAGGAGGCAGGTGAGGTTTTGCTGGCAGCAAAAGATACAGATAAGCAACATTTGGTATACGAAGTTGCCGATCTCTGGTTCCACACCCTGGTGCTGCTGGCGCAAAAAGGACTGGGTGCCGACGATGTGCTGAAGGAACTGGCGCGGCGCGAAGGCGTGTCCGGCATCGAAGAAAAGGCGAAACGAAAATGAGCGATAACTGTCTATTCTGCAAGATCGTGCGCGGCGAGATACCATGCAATAAAGTGTACGAAGATGCCGAAGTGCTGGCCTTTCACGATATCCACCCGGTCGCTCCGGTACATTTCATGCTTGTTCCGAAATTGCACGTGGGTTCACTGTTGGATGCTGGAGAAGAACATGCAGCCTTGCTGGGCAGGATGCTGTTGCTGGCTCCCAGGTTGGCGCGAGAGCAGGGCTTGGACAACGGTTTTCGCACGGTCATCAATAGTGGCAAGGGCGGCGGGCAGGAAGTGTTTCATTTGCATATTCACGTTATCGGCGGCGGCAACATTCCGCCTATGGTCAAACGAGATTAAACGAGGAGAGCATCATGGGTTCATTTAGTATCTGGCATTGGTTGATCGTGTTGTTGGTGGTGGTGCTGATATTTGGCACCAAAAAGCTGCGTAATATTGGCGAAGATCTGGGCGGGGCGGTGAGGGGTTTCAAGGAAGGCATGAAGGGCCCCGACGAAGCGCAAAAAACGCAAGATCCCAAAGTCATCGAAGGCGAAGTGAAAGACAAAACCCGCAACAGCTAAGCGGGTGCCAACTGCGAACAGGCCTGTCGACCGGCAGGCCATTCAACATGCATTACCCAAAGACACATACCAATGAGCACGAGTGAATCTCTAATCGCCCACCTGATCGAATTGCGCTCGCGGCTGCTGAACGCTGCCAAAGCTTTGCTGCTGGTTTTTCTTGGGCTGTTTCACTGGTCATCGGATTTGTATGGCTTGCTGGCGCATCCCTTGCTGGCAAAATTGCCGCAAGGCGGGCAAATGATTGCCACCGATGTCACGACGCCATTCTTTGTGCCGCTCAAAGTGACGATGATGGCAGCCTTTCTAATTACCCTGCCTTATATTCTTTATCAGGGCTGGCGCTTTATCGCTCCCGGCCTGTATGCCCATGAGAAGAAGCTGGTGCTGCCGCTCATCGTTGCCAGCACGTTGTTATTTTTCTGTGGCATGGCTTTCGCCTATTTCGTGGTGTTTCCCGTGGTGTTCGGTTTCATCGTAGCTTCCGCGCCGCATGGCGTGGCGGTGATGACCGACATCGACAAATACCTCAGCTTTGTGCTGGGCATGTTTATGGCATTCGGCATTACCTTCCAGGTGCCGGTAATCGTGGTGGTGCTAGTGCGGATGGGGGTGGTTTCGGTGGCGAAATTGCGCGAGATACGTCCTTACGTGTTCGTTGGCGCTTTTGTCGTTGGCGCGATTTTCACGCCCCCGGATGTGGTATCGCAGTTCATGCTGGCGATCCCGCTGTGGCTGCTCTACGAAGCGGGTATTCTGGTTTCGGCCTGGGTTACGCCCAAGCAGCGCGCGCCCGAGGCCTAGGCTTTATTCTTGGGCTTTGGGTTTCGGGCGCTTGCCCACTTTCACCTGGATGGTTATATCGGACTGGTTGCGCAGCAGCATGAGCGCAGCCATCTTTCCCGGTTGCAGTGCTGAGATGGTTTCCAGCATGGCGGTGGAGTCCGCCAGCGGCTTGCCATCAATACTCACGAGGATGTCCCCGGCCTTGATGCCGGCCTTGTCTGCCGGACTACCGCGCACCACTTCCGCGATCAGTACGCCCTGCAAGTCTTTCAGCTTGAATGATTCCGCCAGTTCCGGCGTGAGATCCTGCACCGCGATGCCTACCCAGCCCCGAGTTACTGAGCCGTTCTGGATGATTTGTTCCATGACCTTCTTGGCTGTGCTGGTCGGGATGGCGAAGCCGATGCCGAGCGAGCCGCCGTTGGGCGAATAGATCGCGCTATTGATTCCGAGCAGATTCCCCTCTACATCCACCAGCGCACCGCCCGAGTTGCCGGGGTTGATGGCGGCATCGGTCTGGATGAAGTTCTCGAACGTACTGAGCCCCAGGTGGCTGCGCTTCAAGGCGCTGACGATGCCCATGGTGACGGTCTGTCCTACGCCGAAGGGATTGCCGACCGCCAGCACGATGTCGCCCACATGCGCTTGGTCGGATTGTCCGAACGTAATGGCGGGCAGGTTGTTGCCGAGATCCACCTTGATGACGGCGAGGTCAGTGTCGGGATCGGAGCCGATGATGTGTCCCTTGGCCGTACGGCCATCGGCAAGTGCCACTTCGATTTCGTCGGCAGCCTCCACCACATGGTGGTTGGTGAGAATATAGCCGTCATGACTGACGATGACGCCGGAGCCAAGGCTGGAGCTCTGTTGCGGAACATTGTTGTCGAACTGGTCGCCGAAGAAGTAGCGGAAACGCGGGTCGTCCATGAAGGGCGCCGCAGGGGTTTTTACTTCGCTGCTGGTGAATATGTTTACCACCGCCGGCATGACGCGCTGTGCCGCCTTGCTGAATCCTACGCTGGGCAGGTCGCCGCCGTTCATGGCACTCTCGTAAAGCGTGACTACGCCGCTGCGGGCCGCATTGGGCAACAGCGAAGGCCGTAACGTGTGGACAACGAACAATACCGCGAGGCCGACGGTGGTGGCTTGGGCGAAAAGGAGCCAGAATTTGCGCATGATATGATTTAACCTGCTAATTTTCAGGGACGAACCCCGATGCGATTGCTAGAGTTTCGTGATTATATCGAAAGCGAGCTTTCAGTCAGTCGTTTTCGTGACTATTGCCCGAACGGGTTACAGGTCGAGGGGCGCGCGGAAGTGCAGCGTATTGCTACTGGCGTTACCGCTTCGCAGGCCGTACTGGAGGCAGCTACAGCGTGGGGTGCAGATGCCATTCTCACTCATCACGGCTATTTCTGGCGCAACGAGGATGCTGTCATCACCGGCATCAAGAAGCGCAGGGTTGCTCATCTGCTCAAGCACGACGTCAGCTTGCTGGCCTACCACCTGCCGCTGGATGCGCACGCCGAGTTTGGCAACAACGCGCAACTCGGTGAGTTGCTTGGCTTCATCGAGCAGGGGCGCTTTGGCGAACAGGATGTCGCCATGCATGGCGTTCTGGCGCAACCGCAGACCTTGCAACAACTCACCCAGCACGTCCAGGCTACCTTGCAGCGAGTTCCGCAAGTCATCGGTCATGCCAATCCCAACATCGTCCGCATCGCATGGTGCAGCGGTGGCGGACAAAGCTACTTTGAACAAGCCGTGGCACTGGGGGTGGATGCTTTTCTGACTGGCGAAATCTCCGAGCAGAACGTGCATGTCGCGCAAGAAACCGGCGTCGCCTTCATCGCTGCCGGGCACCACGCTACCGAGCGATATGGTGTGCAGGCATTGGGCGAGCATCTAGCCGCACGATTTGATCTGGAGCATCGATTCTTCGATCAGGACAACCCGGTTTAGGGATGGTTGTTGGAAGAGAAGCCTCTCACCTGTCGCTCTGGAGGTAAAATTCATAATGGATGCGAGGGCATCCAATAACAAAGATATTTCGGGAGGAGCATCATGCCGGTCAAACTTGTTCGCGGGGCGGCATCTGCCTATCAATATCCACTGCTAATCAAGCAACTGCTGATTACACCGCTGGTTATCGCACCGGAACAGGAAATCACATATCAGGGCCGCAAGCGCTATAACTACCGCACACTGCGGGAGCGCATAAGTCGCCTTGCCAGTGGGCTGGCCGGTCTGGGTGTGGAGGCAGGAAAGACGGTCGCGGTCATGGATTGGGACAGTCATCGCTATCTGGAGTGTTTCTTCGCTGTGCCGATGATGGGGGCTGTGCTGCAAACGGTAAATGTGCGTCTGAGTCCGGAGCAGATTCTCTACACGCTGAATCATGCCGAGGCCGATGTAGTGTTGGTCAATAGCGAATTTCTGGCGATTCTGGAGGGGATCGCCGGGCGGCTGGAAACAGTGAAGACCTTTGTGCTGCTGACGGATGAAGATTCTCATCCCAATTCTTCTTTATCCATAGCTGCGGAATACGAAGCTCTGTTGGCAGCATCTGCTACCGACTACTATTTTCCTGACTTCGATGAGAATGCCCAAGCCACGGTGTTCTACACCACGGGCACCACAGGTGTGCCCAAGGGGGTGTATTTCAGCCATCGCCAACTGGTATTGCATACGCTGGGACTGGCCTCAGCGATGGGCGGAGCCAGCGCGAACGGCAGGTTGCACCGCGAAGACGTTTATATGCCGCTTACCCCCATGTTCCATGTTCATGCCTGGGGATTTCCGTATCTGGCCACCATGATGGGACTCAAGCAGGTATACCCGGGACGTTACCAGCCCGAAGTGCTGTGTCGCCTGATCGCAGAGGAGGGAATCACGTTTTCTCATTGCGTTCCGACCATCCTGCATCTGGTGCTGAGTCATCCCCATTCGAAGGAGCTGGATCTGTCGCGCTGGAAGATCGTTATTGGCGGTTCTGCCATGCCCGAAGTGATGGCTGTAGCAGCGCTGAAACGTGGCATCGACATCTTTTCCGGTTATGGCATGTCGGAAACCTGTCCGGTGTTGACGCTGGCACATCTTACTCTGCAAGATATGGAGTTGCCTCCCGAGCAGCAGGCCGTGTTGCGAGCCAAGACCGGCCTGCCGCTGCCGCTGGTCGACCTACGCATCGTCGATGCAGAAATGCAGGATGCAGCCCATGACGGCAAGGACACAGGCGAGGTCGTGGTACGTTCCCCTTGGCTGACTTTGGGCTACCTGAAAGCGCAGCAAGCTTCGGAAGGTTTGTGGGCGGGGGGTTATCTGCACACCGCCGATATTGGCAACATCAACCCGGACGGTTATCTGAAGGTGACTGACCGCATCAAGGATGTCATCAAGGTTGGTGGCGAATGGACCTCATCGCTGGAACTGGAAGACATCATCAGCAAGCATGAGGCTGTGCAGGAAGTGGCGGTGATCGGCGTGCCGGACGAAAAGTGGGGCGAACGACCCTTGGCGCTGGTTCTGCTGAAGCCTGAGTGCGTCGGCCATATTAATGAGCATGCCATTCGCAACTATGCAATTCATGCCATTGAGGCCGCTGGTATTTCCCGATACGGCGTGCTGTTACAGATCTCTTTTGTAAAGCGATTGCTAAAAACCAGTGTTGGCAAGATGAACAAGCAGGGAATGAGGGCAAGCCCCGGGGCGTTGACTGAGTGAAGTTGGGGGATATTGGCACTGAGCTAACGCAGCTTGGTGCTTCAATTTAATTCGCATTATCACGTTTTTTTGTGGATAGAAGCATTTCTTGTAGCAAACACAACAAACCAATAATCAAAATAAGCGGACCAAATAATCGTCCGCATTAATTTCGTCTATTTGCTTTAATCCCAGCATAAAATACTTACTCGTTAACATATTAGCGATTATAATTGCTCATATGTTAGCGTTTGTAATGGTTAACATATTAGTGAATAACTATTGCAAGTTTCAGTTGGGCTTTTACGTAGCAATTCCATTCGGCGTTCATCTTAAATGCGAGGATATTGAAAGTGCTAAAACCTGTAAAAAACTGGATTATTTTAGGTATTGATCTTCAAGAAAAGACATTTCGCCCATCCGACTGGGCGGCACGCATTTGTGAACTTGCATGCAATATGCAAAATAACCGTATGGTTCAATACTCAGACGACCTTCGTCCGATCAGGTACAACGGGCAGACGGCTGTTTACGTAGATATTGATTTAAAAGAAGAGCGCACCAAGATATGGGAACAAGTCATGTCTTTCGCAAATCTGCATCAACTCAAGGTTATTGAGTACGCAGACCCGATTACTGCCTTCCATTGTCTCTTGAAACCAAAATCAGAAGTTTATTTGCGAGATCAGCTGGAGGATCAGTTTGAGCCGGCTCAAATGGCGGCATAGTTCGACCGTATAGTTATCAGCTCAATGGAGCAGTCTTGGGGGCTCTTCTGCCCCCTTGTCGGACAGTTATCAAGGTGAATTACTCATTCGAAACGCAATAACTGACTTCAGGGCAGGTCAACCTGCTTGATGGGACGATCTTTCAGATCAATAAACTTATCTAGTACCGCGAACAAGTCGATAAATATCTGCTTTCCACAGGCTTGCTCGATATACGAATATTGCAGGTCGATCAAGGGACCGATCTTGCTTAATAGTTTGGTACCTTTCTGTGCCAAATGAACGATCACTCGTCGTTGATCTCCCGGTAGGCCTGCGCGCTTTATTAACCCAACTTCTTCCATGCGAGCCAATATACCCGCCATGCTTGGGCTCGATATTTGACTCATTTCGCAAAGCTCCCTTGGCTCTAGTTGTCCATACTCGTCCAGCGCGCGCACAATTCGCCACTGCTGTTCGGTCAAGCCGAAGTGATGCAAGATGGGCCGAAAATGCGACATCAGGCCGTCCTTCGCTTTCAGCATGCGCTGGGGTAGATTGGGATAGGCGACATGTTTCATGATGTTCTCCAGTACAAATTTTGCATGGTTGAGGTGCAAAACAATTTTCCAGTATCAATTTCGCTTCTCTATATTCCCTGTTGCCGGAAATATTTCACGAAGGAAGCACAATAAACCAAAAATCAGCGCCAGCATTGATGAAATGAAAAGTAATGAAATGTCGTTCGGAGGTTTCATGCGTGTTTCCGGATCGGCAAAAAGACTGGCGCTACAGCAAGTTGAATGACTTGAACGCCAGTCGAAAAGTCATCTGCGTTTTGCATGGCGATACCTTATTTGAAAATTGTTGTTTTGGGTCAGGCAGGGCAATGTCCGCGCGGCTATTTTCATGCAGCGTGAGTCAGTTTCTTGCATGAGATAACGAGAAGTTGTCGACACCTTCCAGGGTGCTGAGTCCGCTTGCCAACTCGTTCATTGCTACGCCGCTGTTCTTGCTGAAAGCGATGGCGACGAAGTGCCATTCCAGTTTTTCGTTGCTGCAGCGGATGGCGAAAGATCCGGTGGCGACCTCGTAACCGTGGGAATAAACGACTTCACGCAGGGTGTTTTCCAGCGGCACGAAATTTTTCTCAAACTCCAGTGTGATGGCGATGGCAGGGCGCGAGGGTAACCAGTTTTCCAGTCTGGATATCCACATCATGCTCATGGCGGAAAGGAAAGTTAGCAAAATCGCCGAAGCGTAGAAACCGACACCGACCATGATGCCGATGGCAGAGCATGTCCAGATGGATGCCGCAGTGGTGAGGCCGCTGATGTTGAGTCCGTCGCGCATGATGACCCCGGCGCCCAGGAAACCGATGCCGGTTACGATGCCCTGGATGATACGGGTAGGGTCGCCCGCGATATTGGAGTTTACTTGCCCGCCGAACCAGTAAGTGGGGTAACCGGCAATAACGGTGAGAGCTGCGGCGGCCATGCAAACCAGGCCATATGTGCGCATGCCGGCCGCGCGACCATGGTAGGAACGCTCGTAACCAACGATTAGGCCGAGTATGAGCGCACCGAGCAGGTTGAAAAACACAATTGCGTTAGTCGCGACTTCCGGGGCAGACCAGTAAGCTGACAGATTCGCATACGATAATGCATCCATTTCAGTTCCCCTTTTTTGTTTTGGGGTGAGTGTACAAGAATCGGCTCAGGAATTCTGCCGCGTGATTTTGCCATTTAAAATTCAAGTGAGCTTGTTCGCAAACTGGTCGAATGCGATTTCGGCAGAAATTCGCAAAATATCCTGTGATTGTCATCTAACTGGACGTTCCATAAGCAATTGTTCGGCTTGGGATTCTGCAATTTGCCATTTCCCTGCTTGCGACAGGGAGTGTTACTGGGTAATATCGTTCGTTGAACGATAACCGGGATGGGGTCTCCTCTTGGAGTGGAGGGGCGCTCGCTTCGTATTACGGTAACGTTCTGTTTTGGGTATCTGCAATAACAAAAAGTAATAAAGCATACCAAGGATATTGATCTGGCCGAATCCGCGTGTTCTGGCCTGCGCAATGGGATTATTTATTTTTTAGAAGGGATGAGATGTTATGACTGACAATGTAGATCGTAGCAAGCGGCGACTATTGCTTGCCGCTACCTCGGCGGCAGGCGGAGTTGCGGCAGCGGGCATGGCAACGCCATTTGTGCTGACTTTTATGCCAAGTGAGCGCGCCAAGGCTGCCGGTGCACCAGTAGAAGTGGACATAAGCGCTATTGCCCCCGGCACGATGAAAGTCGTCGAATGGCAGGGCAAGCCAGTATGGATTGTGCGCCGCACTCCGGAAATGCTTGAGCTGTTGGCGAAACACGAGGGTGATTTGACTGACCCGACCTTGTCGGTCCCGCAACAACCCGACTACTGCAAGAACGCTACCCGTTCCATCAAGCCTGACGTGTTTGTGGTGATCGGTATCTGTACCCATCTGGGCTGTTCCCCGACCTTCCGTCCGGAAGCGGCTCCTGCCGATCTCGGCGCTGCCTGGGGCGGGGGCTGGTTCTGTCCTTGCCATGGGTCTCGCTTTGACCTGGCGGCACGCGTTTACAAGGGGTCGCCCGCACCAAGCAATCTGATCATCCCCCCGCACCAGTATCTCAGCGACAACGTGCTGCTGATTGGTGACGACAAGAAGAAGGGAGCAGCATAATGAAACTTTTGACAAATTTTATTGGTTGGGTTGATGAACGCTTCCCGCTGATTGAAACCTGGAAATATCACCTTTCCGAATACTACGCGCCGAAAAACTTCAACTTCTGGTACTTCTTCGGTTCCTTGTCGCTGCTGGTTCTGGTGATCCAGATCGTGAGCGGTATTTTCCTGACCATGAGTTACAAGCCGGATGCGCTGTTTGCCTTCGCTTCCGTCGAATACATCATGCGCGACGTGCAATGGGGCTGGTTGATACGCTACGTTCACTCCACCGGTGCTTCCTTCTTCTTCATAGTGGTGTATCTGCATATGTTCCGCGGCATGATATACGGTTCTTACCGCAAGCCACGCGAACTGCTGTGGATCATCGGTGTGGTCATTTATCTGGCACTGATGGCCGAGGCTTTCATGGGTTACCTGTTGCCCTGGGGGCAGATGTCGTTCTGGGGCGCCCAGGTGATCGTTAACCTGTTCTCTTCCGTTCCATTCATTGGTCCCGATCTGTCCGTACTGATCCGCGGCGATTTCGTGATTTCGGATGCCACGCTGAATCGTTTCTTTGCGCTGCACGTTGCTGCAATTCCGCTGGTTCTGGCGGGTATTGTTTTCGTGCACCTCATTGCCTTGCACGCGGTCGGTTCCAACAACCCCGACGGTATCGAAATCAAGAAGAAAAAGGATGCGAATGGTATTCCGCTGGACGGCATTCCGTTCCATCCTTACTACACCGTAAAGGATATGGTTGCGGTGGTGATTTTCCTCATGGTTTTCTGCGCGATTGTGTTCTTTGCGCCGGACATGGGCGGATATTTCCTCGAAGCCAATAACTTCGTGCCGGCCAACCCGATGCAGACTCCTGCCCATATTGCGCCTGTCTGGTATTTCACTCCCTATTACGCCATCTTGCGTGCGGTGCCTCCCATGTTCGGCTCGCAATTCCCGGGTGTGATCGCAATGGGCATCGGCGCAATCGCCATCGTGTTCCTGCCTTGGCTGGATCGCGGTCCGGTCAAGTCGATCCGATATCGTGGTCCGATTTATAAGGGGTTCATGGCATCTTTTGTGATCAGCTTCATCGGTCTTGGCTATCTGGGCATGGTGCCCGTAAGTCCGACCTATACATTGATCTCTCAAGTGCTGTCGGTGGTGTACTTTGCATTCTTCATCTTGATGCCGTGGTACACAAAGTTCGACAAGTGCAAGCCCGAGCCTGATCGTGTGACGTTCAAATAATTGAGAGAGGTTCGTTGACATGAAACTAATCAAGAAACTATGCATGCTGGTATTGCTGATGGTACCGGCAATGGCGTTTGCCAATGAAGGTGCTCATTTGGATGCAGCCCCCGGCAATCTGAGTGACAAGGCTTCGCTGCAACGCGGTGCGCAATTCTTCGTTGCCAACTGTCTGGCTTGCCACAGTGCTGCCTACATGCGCTACAACCGATTGATGGATATCGGCATGAGCGAGGAAGAGATCAAGAAGCTTCTGCCGGAAGGAAGCAAGCTTGGCTCAACAATGAAGGCCATGATGGATTCGGAGTCCGCCAAAGCGGCTTTTGGAGCTGCACCACCTGACCTGAGTGTGGAAGTACGCGCTCGCGGAGCAGACTGGGTGTTTACCTATCTGCGCAGCTTCTATGCAGACACCACCCGTCCAAGCGGGGTGAATAATCTGGTGTTTCCGCTTGTAGCTATGCCGAACATTCTGGGGCCTCTGCAGGGCGATCAGGCGCTGGAGGTTGAGAAGCATGGGGATCATGAAGTCAAAATGCTGAAACAGACCGGCCCCGGCTCTATGAGTACCAAAGAGTTCGACGCTACAGTAGGCGATCTGGTCAATTATCTCGACTTCATGAGCGAGCCGGCCAAGCTGGTTCGTTACAAGCTCGGATACATTGTGCTGGGTTTCCTGTTCATTCTTCTGATTCTGACTTACCTGCTGAAAAAGGAATTCTGGAAAGATATCCATTAATTCCGTGGATTAGATGCCAGTGGATTGAATGTCCAGGGGCATTTGTGGTAACTTCCGCAACCCGTTTCACCAAGTGCCAAACGGCGGAGCTATAAAAGCTCCGCCTTTTGGTTTTTTTGTCGTAGCGTTTTATCGTGTAGGTGGTTCTTATGATGACACTTTATTCCGGGACAACCGATCCCTACAGCCACCGTTGCCGCTTCGTTCTGTTCGAGAAGGGCATGGATTTTCAGGTTATCGACGTCGATGTCTTTAACAAGCCGGAAGATCTGGCGGTGATGAATCCGTATAACACCGTGCCGGTACTGGTCGAGCGCGATCTCATCCTGTACGAGGCCAACATCATCAATGAATATATAGACGAGCGCTTCCCGCATCCGCAACTGATGCCGCCCGATCCCGTGATGCGTGCGCGGGCCCGTTTGTTTCTGCATCGTTTCGAGAACGAATTGTTCTGCCATATTCAGGGGCTGGAGAGCAGCAATGCCAAGGTCGCGGAGAAAGCGCGCGCAGCCGTGCGCGAGAATCTGACGCAGATCGCACCGGTGTTCACCAAGCAAAAGTACATGCTGGGCGATGAATTTTCCATGCTCGATGTGGCGATCGCTCCCTTGCTGTGGCGTCTTGATCACTATGGCATCCAGCTCGACAAGGATGCCGCACCGCTGATGAAATATTCCGAGCGCCTGTTTTCGCGCCCGGCTTATATCGAAGCGATGACACCTGCCGAAAAGGCGATGCGCAAGTGATTCCAGGTTTGGCATGAGCGAGCCTTCCACCAAGCCCTACCTGATCCGCGCCATTTTCGACTGGTGCGCGGATGCCGGATATACCCCGTATCTGGCGGTTCAGGTGGATGAGTACACGCAGGTGCCGATGGCCTACGTCAAGGACGGCAAGATCGTCCTCAACATCGGCATGGACGCCGTGCGCAACCTGCAGCTGGGCAACGAGGACATCACTTGTGGTGGGCGTTTTGGCGGTGTGGCACATCAGCTCATCATCCCGATGTCTGCAGTCATCGGCATTTTTGCCAAAGAGACCGGGCAGGGGCTGGTGTTCCAGGGGCAGGAGTCCTCGCCGATAGGCGCGACGGCGAATGTTGCACAGCCGCCCGACGACGAGCCGCCACCTCAAGGCAAGCCGACGCTCAGAGTCGTGAAGTAATAAAAAAGCCGCAGAACGCTCTGCGGCTTTTTCATTGGGAGGCGAAGGTATTAGACGGGGGCCGGCAACGCCAAATGTGCCTGCATCTTGCTCAGGGCCTTCTGCTCGATCTGGCGTATGCGCTCGGCAGACACGTTAAATTCTGCGGCCAACTCGTGTAGCGTCGCTGCATGTTCTTCTTCCTCGCGTAACCAGCGCGCTTCAACAATGCGTCGGCTGCGCTCGTCCAGACTCGCCAAGGCTTGCGACAAACCGGTGGTATGCAGGTGCTCACGTTCGGATGCTTCCAAAATGCTGGAAGGCTCGTGATCCTCGTTGTCGGCCAGATAGTTGATGGGGGCGTAACCCTCTTCTTCGTCACCGGCCAGCGGTTCCAGCGCCAATTCATGGCCGGCGAAGCGCGCTTCCATTTCAACCACATCGTGTTCGCTGACGTTCAACTGCTGGGCGATTTCACTGACCTGTTGCGGCCTGAGCGGCTCCAGTCCCTGTTTCAGGCTGCGAAGATTGAAGAACAGTTTGCGCTGAGCCTTGGTCGTGGCGATCTTGACCATGCGCCAGTTGCGTATCACGTATTCGTGAA
>CAYOJU010000083.1:0-13578 GCA_964404355.1 uncultured Sideroxydans sp.
AATAACATGGTGGTCTTGCCGTCCGGTTTGACAAATATGCAACCGGCGCGACGTTTTACCTTGCCGCTGCGGTCGGTGATCTCAAAGGTGTTCTTAACTTCGATTGCGGCTATCACCGTGCCGACGCCCGGCAGTTCGATCTGGCAATGCTCATACACAATGCCTGGATGCAATTCGACGCCGGTCTGCTCGCATACCAGCGCCACGCCGCCGATGCTGATGTCCATTACCGTGACTTCGTGCTGTGTGGACTGATTGGCAACAGGGCGGATGATGCAATTGAGCGCTCCGGTCTCGGCTGTGACGAGGCGGTAATAGTCGCGGCGTTGCAGACGCAGCAGTTTTCGCGGCAGGCCCAAGCTGAACGCGGGCGCGTCTTCATAAGTTCCCATCACGACGTCACCGGCGACAAATTGCACCTTGGCCTGATTGTGCGTGCTGACGAAGATAATGCGCTTGCTGCGTTCGATGAGGCGATTATCCTGGGCATTGGATGCGGCATCTATCCAGACGCCATTTTCGTCCACCGCCAGGATCAAAGTCAGCACCATGCTGATGCCTTCGTTGTAGTACAGGGCTACACGAGATTTGCGCTGGGCGATGTCATGCAGGATAGAAACGATCTCTTTGGGATTGGTGATGAGGTATTCGTTTTCCTCATCATTGGAGAACAGTTCTATTTTCAGCGGTATCTCTTTGGTACGCATGGCTTAATCGTCAACGTGGTTTTACCTGTGGCGATTGTAGCGGTTTTGCAATTGGCGCAGTACGCGGAATTGCGCCGGTTTCACCCCGTTCCAAACGGTATAGCCAGGCCAGCAGTTCCGCCACGGCCAGGTAGAGCTGCGGCGGGATGTGCTGATCCAGTTCCACTTGCATCAGCATGCTGACAAGTTCTTCTGATTCATGCACATAGACGCCATGTTCCTTGGCGCGTTCGATGATTGCCTGGGCGATAAGGCCGCGGCCGCTGGCCACCACCTTGGGGGCGGCATCGCCGTTGCGGTAGGCAAGGGCGACGGCCATCTGTCTTTTGTTATCCGGCGTGCTCATTTTTGGTGATTTGCGTATGGACAACAGGGATGCCGCGTTCGGAAAGCGCGGCGACCAACTGCGAACTGGCATTACCCAGCTTGTCGCGTGTTTGTGCATCGGCTACATCGAACGACAGGTTCAGGGCGTTGCCGTTGAAACTCAATCGTGCAGAGACGCCGCCCAGGTTGGGCAAGTCCAGATGGATCTGGGTGTTCCATTGCCCTTCTTGCACACCCTGGGCGTTGCGATGGGGTGCTTCCTCGCTGACCTCCCAGCGCATTTCCTGGCCTTGCCAGACTTGTCCTTGCCACAGCACCTGATGCGTTTCCAGAGCGCCCAGTTGTTGCTGCACCAGCGTCTGCAGATGTTCCGGGATGCCGGGAGCAACAGAGCGTTGTTCGCTTCCGGTTTGAGCGATGGGCGTGCCGGATGTCTCAATGTTTCTTGTGCTTGCGTTTTGAGACAGCGCACCTTGAGCCGCCTGGTTCTGCGGCAAAGGGTTTTGCGCCAATGATTTTGGCGATAACTGGTTTTGCGGTTCCAGCAGCAACTGCGTCGTGGGACGTGCTCCCGCTATCCATTGTGCCTGGTGCGATTCGTAGAACAGGCCGCTGTGACTTAACGCATCGTGCAACTTGAGGGCGAGTTGAGTGGTGTCAGGTAGCGCCTGCTCGCCTGTCCACAGCGGAGCGCTTTGTATGGGGCGCACATAGCTTCTTTCCAGCGGCTGTTGCGATAGCGAAGAGAGCAGGCGCGACGTGGCGCTGAGCGATTCGGGGGTGGAGACCGGATTGGAGGAGGCAGCCAGTCTGAATGTCAGGCGCGGCTGCAGGGAGGCAACTTGCAGGGAGATTATATCTCCGGAACGGACAAAGCCCGGCAGCTGCATTTGCAGTAGCTGGTTGGCTACGCGAACGTTGAATACGTTTGGCGCGACCTGCGCTTGTACCGTGCCTTGTACCTGCTGACCCAACTCGAATAGTTTGCCCGCATTCGCGGCGTTCTTGTCCGGTGTTGCCGTGATGAGCGGCTTATCGGTGAGAGCAAGCGCCTTGAGTGTAGAGATGAGGTTGGCGGGCAGCATGCATCGCGGAAACGATCAGTAATTGGCCAGATAAGTTTGCTGCAGTCGCAGTTCGCTGCGCGGGCTCTGCATGATGCGCTGCAATTGTTCCATCCAGCTCTCGGTGCGGCTGCGAATGTCGGCATCGTCGGCGAGGATTTTCTTGAGCAGCGCGAGTTTTTGCGCGCGTTCGTCCGGGTTGGTGGGGATAACATCGCGCGGCTTGATTTCTTCCACCTTACGGTGGCATTCCAGTTCCAGTGAGATCAGGCGATCCCACTCGCCACCAACGGCGGCTTCGCGCATCTGTCCGGTGATGCCGGAGAGACGCTGGTAATCTTCGAGGAGCAATGACATTGCCTAGTTCCTTCCGTAAACCAGTGTGGTTGTTTTGTTTGCCGGACTGACCTGTTGTGCAACCGGAGACGGCGCAGCAGTAACATTCGTCTGGCGTATGTTTTCCCACGCGCCTTGCAGCTCGGTAAGCAGCCTGCTGACTTCGTCCAGCATGGCCGGATCATTGTGCAGGTTGGCCAGAAACAGGCGGTTGTTCATGTAGTCGTAAAGCGATGCAAGGTTCTGCCCAATCTCACCGCCGGCTTCAATGTTCAGCGATGCTCGCAGGCCTTCACCGATGATCATGATGGCCTTGCTGATGGAAGCGCCCTTGGCTGCAGTCTCACCGCGCAACATCTGGTTCTTGGCTGATGCGATGGCAAGCAGTGCGCCCTGGTAAAGCATCAAAATCAGTTTGAGCGGGTCGGCTGCGCTCAAACTCGATTCAAGACCGACATTTGAATATGCTTTGATTCCGACAGCTGCATTCATGATCTGCTCCTAAAAAAGTACGTTCTATTTTTGTGACTGCATCGCGGCGAACTGCTGAGTCAAGTAGGTGCTGGTTTGATTCATGCTGGTCAACGCGACATCCAGTGCGGTGTACTGCGCGGTATATTGTTTTTGCAGGGCCGTCATTCTCGTCTCCAACGTGGCGATCTGGTCGCTGATGGAAGTAATTGATTTGTTGATTGCAGCGGTATGGTTGGCTATGGTGCCGTCAACGGAAAGCGTATCCGTTGCCCATTGGTCAAACCTGGTCCCGAAGCCGGTCGAAGAATTAAACAGAGTGGCAACGTCAGCGAAGTTGGTGGTCATGACGCTACTGAGCTTGGCGCTGTCCAGCTGCATGGTGCCATCCGCCTTGAAGGTGATGCCAACATCAAACAGGTGGGTCAGGTTTCCGCTGCCCACTGCAGTTGCGGCAATATCACGCATTTGCGTTTGCAGGTTGCGTAACGTGGAATCTCCCGATAAAGCCGAGCCGGATTTGTAGGCATAGGAATTTTTCATCGAGGTATACAAATCGTTGTATGCCGCAACGAAGCTGGATGCCGCCGTGCTGACTGAGGCTGTATCGCGCGCCACGGTCAGCGTGGCGGGCGTAAGCGGGGCGGTGAGGCCGCTCAGTGTCAATGTGACACCCTGTATAGCGTCGGTGATCGTGTTGGATGACTTGGTGATCGCAATTCCGTTTACATCGAATACGGCATTCTGGGCAGCAATGGTCTGGGTCAGTTTTTTCGTGCCACCCGGATCGTAGGCCAGCAGGCTGTCTACGCCGTTGCCCGCACCGTCCGTGGTTATCTTGAGACTGTTGCTTGCGCCCGTGTTGTCGGAAGACAACACGAGACGGTAGGGTGTGCCGCTGCCATCGTTAACGATGGTTGCCGATACGCCTATACCGGCGGCATTGATCGCATCGCGTATGCCCTGCAACGTGTTGTTCGAGCTATCTATTGTGACGGTCTTGGTGCCGCTGCCATTTGGAGTGAAGACGGCGCCGACAGTGGTGCCGAAATCAAAGGAAATCGTGGTCGAAGTTCCCGCGGCTATCGCGGCAGTGTCGCTGACTTGCCCGACTGCAACCAGCCTTTGCGATTGAGCCAGACTGGTTACATTCAAAGAGTAAGAACCGGCAACCGCAGTAGAGCCTGCTGTGGCAGAAAGGATGCCAGTGTTGGAAGAACTTGCAGTGTAAGCAAGCAGGCTGCTCGAACTCGAACTACCCAAAGCCTGGGCGGCAGTTTGTAAAGCGGACACCTTGCTTGTGACTAGCCCCAATGCGGAAATCTGCGACTGGTAACTCGCCGACTTGGTGTTGAGCGTGTTGATAGGCTGGCGCTCTGCCGTCATCAGTTGCGAGACGAGCGATGGCACATCAAGGGTCGCGCCCGTCGTGGAGGTGTTTATTGCACTGGTTGCCATGATACTGTCTCCCGAACTAAGCCTTCTGTTTCAGCAGCAAACCATGCTGGAATTCGTCTATCCCCTGCGAAATCGCCAACACAGCCTCTGATGGAATTTGCACGACAGTATCCCCTGTCGCCTTATCCACCAGTTTAATGACTTGCCTGTTGGTGGCTTTGTCCACACTGAAGCTTAGTTCCAGATTTCTGTTGGTTTGTTGCAGTGTCGCGTTGATTTTGTTTACTTCTTTTGCCAACTGGGCATCCGTGGGTTGCTGTGCAGTTGTCTGCTTTGCAACGACTTGCGCTGCTTCAGCCGTCGCGCCGGGACTGGGACGTGCCACAGCGCTACCAGGCTCGCCGTTACCGGGGAGCCTGACTGGCGTTGAAGCTGGTGCCAGATTGCCTGTATTCTGGATGAGCATTTTGCCTCTCCTTACTCGAAATCCCCCGACCGGTTAACTGGTCGGGGGGTGTTGCTTAACTACTTACTTCAGCAGAGTCAGAACCATGTTTGGCACCTGGTTGGCTTGAGCCAACATTGCCGTACCCGCTTGTTGCAGAATCTGGTTGCGGGTCATGTTCGTGGTTTCCGTTGCGTAGTCTGTATCCATGATGCGGCTATACGCAGCAGACAGGTTCACCGAAGCAACCTGCATGGTTGCAATGGCAGACCCGAAAGTCGCCATGTCGGCACCGTAGTTGGCACGCGAAGTGGTTACCGTGGCGAGGTCAGCGGTGATGCCGGTAACCGTCAATGCGGCGGGTGCAACCAGCACAGCGCTCTTGCCTGTCAACAAAGTGCCTATGCCATCCACCACCGTAGCAACGGCGGCAGTGGTCTTGCCCGCGATACGCGCATTTTCAGTGACCAGCGCAGTAGCTTCTACGCCGGAAGCCGTGCCGCCCTTTTGAACTGCAATTTCATACAGACGCTGCAGGTTCTCAACGACTTGAGCTGCATAACCGTCGTTGGTCTGGGCAGTCGAGATCGCGTCATTGGCGCCGCGGATGGCGACGTTGGTGCCGCGCACCTGGCTGTCATAAGTGGTGGCTGTAACCAAGCCAGTAGGGTCGTCTTTGGCTGTATTGATGCGCAGGCCGGAAGACAGGCGTTGCATGGCAGTTTGCAAGGCCAGGTTCGATTTGTTCAGCGCTGCTCCTGCGAACAGGGCCGATACGTTTGTGTTGATGACTTGTGCCATTTTAGTTCTCCTTAATTCTTATTTGCTTACGGACTAGCTCGCTTATTTCAGCAGAGTCAGAACCATGTTTGGCACCTGGTTGGCTTGAGCCAACATCGCTGTACCCGCTTGTTGCAGAATCTGGTTGCGGGTCATGTTCGTGGTTTCCGTTGCGTAGTCTGTATCCATGATGCGGCTATACGCAGCAGACAGGTTCACCGAAGCAACCTGCATGGTGGAAATGGCAGACCCGAAAGTCGCCATGTCAGCACCGTAGTTGGCGCGCGAAGTGGTTACCGTGGCGAGGTCCGTGGTGATGGCAGCAACCGTTGTGCCAACAGGGGCGGCCAGTACGGCGCTCTTGCCGGTCAACAAAGTACCAATACCGTCAACCACAGTCGCTGTAGCGGCGGTGGTCTTGCCCGCGATACGCGCGTTTTCGGTAATCAGCGCAGTGGCTTCGACACCGGAAGCAGAACCGCCACCTTGCACTGCAATCTCATACAGACGCTGCAGGTTCTCAACGACTTGAGCTGCATAACCGTCGTTGGTCTGGGCAGTCGAGATCGCGTCATTGGCGCCGCGGATGGCGACGTTGGTGCCGCGCACCTGGCTGTCATAAGTGGTGGCTGTAACCAAGCCAGTAGGGTCGTCTTTGGCTGTATTGATGCGCAGGCCGGAAGACAGGCGTTGCATGGCAGTTTGCAAGGCCAGGTTCGATTTGTTCAGCGCTGCTCCTGCGAACAGGGCCGATACGTTTGTGTTGATGACTTGTGCCATTTTAGTTCTCCTTAGATGCTTGGTTCACTTACGCGGCTTGGTTGCCGCTCACTTTGGTTTGCTGTTCTGTGAATGAGAGCAACCGCCGTTGAACCAGTTATCGGAGCTTTATGGGAAAACTTTAGAGTCGGATGAAGATTGAGGCCGGGGAAAAGCCTCATTTTGCTGCTTCCACCCGGTTTTTACCGGCCAGTTTGGCCTGGTACATGGCCTTGTCCGCCCGGCCAATAAGGTCCTCGGCGTCCTCAGCTTCGCCACGCAAGGCAACGCCGGCGCTGAAGGTGACCAATACCCGCTCATTGTTATGCATGAAGAATTTTTTGGTCAAGTCGCGTTGCAGGCGCTGCATGGCCTCGATTGCCGCTTCGAGATCGGTATCCGGCAGCACGATGAGGAATTCCTCGCCGCCATAGCGCCCCACTGTATCGGCAGGACGCAGTGTTTCTTTAATGACTTTTGTCAGATGTTTCAGCGCGCGATCACCTGCCTGGTGTCCGATCGTGTCATTCAGTTGCTTGAAGTTATCGATATCGAGCAGGGCGACGCTGACGGCTGTCCTGCTGCGGTCAGCGCGTTTCAGTTCGCGTTCTATGGTTTCGTCCAGCCCGCGCCGGTTGAGCGCACCGGTGAGTTGATCCTCGCGCACCAATTCGCTGACCTCTTCCAGTTCATGTTCCAGTTCCTGAATGCGGGCTTCTGCTTCATCAGCCTGTTTCTTTTGGTTGAGCAGTTCCTCGTGCGAGCGCAGGGCGCTGGCCTGGATGATGCGCGTGTCATACATCACATCTTTGAGAATATGGCTGAGTTCGGCCAGGTTGTCGGCTTTGCCGATCTTCTGGCTGTAGCCTTCGATCTTGTTGTGGTATTCGCCGGTGCTTTCAGTCAGTTCACCCAGACGGTCGATAAAGGTGGTCATCAGGCTTTTTAAGGTGGCTTTGGCATCGGTCAGGCTTTGTTTGAGCGTGCCCTGCTTGATGACAGCATCGCGCAGGTTGCGTTCGGCATCGGCGATGGCGCGTTTGTCCAGCGGTTTGGTGATGATTTCCTGCAATGCCGTGATTTGCCCGTGCAGCCACTTGTCGTCTTCCACCATCTCGCTGACGTTTTCCACCAGCAGTCGCAGCAAACGCACCAGACCTTCCTGGATCCTGGCCTTATCTCCGCCGCGCAACTCCAGTTTGAGCCAGAACTGGCGCAGTTGTTTGGCGAGGTCGTTGAGTTTGTCCTTGTTGTCGCTGGCGCGAACTTGCGCCACCAGCGCCTGTATCTCGTCGGCCAGTTCGGGTTGGGACGCGAGCGTGTTTTCCAACGTTTGCGCCAATAGTTCGCGCAACTGGTTGATCAGTTCCTGGTGTTCGGCCTGCGCAGGCGAAACGGCTGAGATTGTGGTCGGTGGTTGTGCAACATTGGCGGGGTACGTTGCTCCCGGCATGACGGAGGGTACCAATTCATCAGGGCCGGGAGCGGTAGGGGCAGTTGACCATGAGCGCAACAGCCCCTGCAACTTTCCGAACAAAACTTCCGGATCCTTGGCGAAGCGATTCAGTACGGTTTCCAGTCCATCTTTTTTCCGGGTGATGGTGATGCCCTTGTGCGGAGTTTCCAGCTGTCGCAACAAGTCGCGAATCAGTTCCGACCAGGCGGGAACAGGCTGACCTGCGTCGGCAGAAGAGCGTTCCCCGGCTTGGCCGCTGATCTCGCGGTACATTTGCCCGTAATTTTCCGGCGTCGGCGCAAGCTTGCGCGTGGCAAGCGCAGTGAGTGTCTCGCGGGCGATATCCGAAGGATTGTCGGGCTTACTCATGTGCAGATAGTCGCTGAGATTTCATACGGGTCATTATCCGGTGGCAAGGCCGTCATGAAACAGAGAATAGCGGCAGTTTAACGCGCCAATTTGGCCGGCTATTCGATCAGGTGGTTGCTGATGGCGTAATGGATTGCTTCAGCGTTGTTCTTCAACTTCATTTTTTCCAGCAGGCGCGAGCGGTATACGCTTACTGTTTTTGGGCTGAGCGACATGATGTCCGCCATTTCACTCAATTTCTTGCCCGAGGCCATCAGGCACAGCGTCTGGTACTCGCGGTTGGACAGGGTCTGGTGCAGCAACTCCTGATAGCCTTGCGACAGGCCGTTGGCCAGTTGTTCCGCCAACTCGGTACTGATGTATTTCTTGCCGCTGGCGACCTGGCGGATGGCGGTTACCAGTTGTGCAGGTGCGCTTTGCTTGTTGAGATAGCCGGCGGCTCCGGCCTTCATGGAACGCAATGCATACTGCTCTTCCGGATGCATGCTGAGCATGAGTACGGGCAGTTGCGGATGGTTGATCTTGAGCTGTTTGAGCACGTCGACGCCATGCTTGTCCGGCATGCTGATGTCGAGCAGAACGACGTCGTAAGATGTTTCGTCGACCATGCGGATGGTTTGCATGCCGTTTTCGGCTTCGCCCGTGACACGCATGTCGTCCGTGTCATCCAGCAATTGCTTCAGGCCTTTGCGGATGAGCGCGTGATCGTCGGCTATCAGCACTTTAATCATTTGGTGTCGTTCTTCAGAATAGGTTTTGCTGTGAGAGCAGATTGTCCGTTGCGATGTTGCCGTTCGCGTGCGGAATGAATACGCTGACTTTGGTTCCCTGTCCGGGGATGCTGTCGATGCGCACGTCCCCGCCGAAGTATTCTACCCGTTCGCGAATGCCGCGTAAGCCGAAAGAACGCGGTTTGGCGCGGTCGGCCTCGGTCAACCCTTTGCCGTTGTCCTGTACCTTCAGCACGACTCCCTCTTTGCGGTTGTGGATATTCACGATGACCTCGCTGGCGGAAGCGTGCTTGATGATATTGGCCAGTGCTTCCTGCAGGATGCGGAACAGCGCGATGGAAATATCCGGGGGAACGGCAGGGCCTTCATCCCTGGATTCGAGAATGCAGGAAATACGTGTGCGCTGCTCGAACTCACCCGCTTCCAACTCAATAGCCGCAATGATGCCGAAGGTATCCAGCACGCTGGGGCGCAGGCTGCGCGAGATGTTGCCGGCTGCTGCAGTGCATTTGTCCACCAGCGATTCGATGCTCTTGGCTTTTTCGGCGAGTGACGGGTTGTTGGCCAGACGGCTGCCGAGCCATGCGATGTCCAGTTTGATGGCGGTGAGCGTGCTGCCCATGTCATCGTGTATTTCGCGGGCAATGGCGATGCGTTCCTGCTCGCGCACGTCCTGGATGTGCGAGGAAAGTTCGCGCAATTGCGCTTTGGAGCGCCTGATTTCGAGTTCGGCCAGCTTGCTTTGGGTAATGTTGAAGATGATGCCTTCCCACTGTATTCCCTGTGGAGTTTTGCGCGGACTGCAGCGCACGTTGATCCATTTGACCTCGTTGTCCGGCATGGTCAGGATGCGCCCCTCCCAGTTCCAGAATGACAGATCTTTGGCCGAGGCATGCAGACTTTGCTGGTAGGAGGCAAAATCTTCCGGATGCAACAACGCCTCGAACAGCATGACAACATGCGTCAAATCCTGCGGAGTGATGCCCAGCAATGCCTGGCAGCCCTCGCTGACATAGGGAAAACTGATGGCACCGTTATCCTGCAACAGCATCTGGTAGGCCATGCCCGGCAGGTCGGCGATGAAAGCATGCAGGCGGGTCTGGTTTTCCTGCAATGCCAGTTGTACGGTACGATGTTCCCGGCGGATGCGTGCTTCGCGCAAATTGTGTTCGATGGCGGGGGAGAGGCGATTCAGGCTGCCTTTGAAGATGTAATCGTCGGCACCATGTTGCATGGTGTAGATGATGGTCTCCTCGCGCAAGTCATGCGAAAGAAACAGGAACGGGATATCTGCGCCGCTTTCATGCAGCAATTTGAGCGCAGCCAGCCCCCCGAAACCCGGAGGGTCATAGCTGCACAAAACGACATCGAGCTCTCCTTTGTTCAAGGCAGCTTTCATGCCCTTGGCACTGTCCACACGGCGATGTTCCAGCAGATAACCCGCTTGCGAAAGTTTATTCAGGGTGTGCTGTGCATCGGCGTTCGAAGACTCGACCAGCAATACGCGCAGTTGTTTGGCAGTCATTCCATTTTTCCGTACAGTTCGTTGGATTATAAGCGGCGTCCGCGCTGCACACTAGGCCGGATATTTCGGTAGAATACCGTCTGTTACCGAATCCGCCCATTATGTCTTCCGTCCGCCCCTTCGCTGTTCCCGAAAATTCGCTTCGCCCAGAGGTGTTGGGACTGCATGCCTATCCTGTTCCTGCCGCAAGCGGCATGATCAAGCTGGATGCGATGGAGAATCCCTATCTGCTGCCGCAGGCATTGCGCGACGAGATTGCGCGGCTGGTGGCGGATGCCGAGATAAACCGTTATCCCGATGCGGGAGCGCATCAGCTCAAGTCGGAAATTCGCAGGGTGAGCAACCTGCCCCCCGGCATGGATATCTTGCTGGGCAACGGCTCCGACGAAATCATCCAACTGCTGGCGCTGGCTGTTGCCAGGCCCGGTGCGGTTCTGCTCAGCGTCGAGCCTTCGTTTGTCATGTACAAAATGATCGCGACCTTCGTCGGCATGAAATATGTCGGCGTGCCGCTGGATGAAGACTTTTTGCTGGATCGGAAAGCGATGCTGGAAGCCATCCAGCGCGAACAACCCGCATTGGTATTTCTGGCCTACCCCAACAATCCGACAGGTAACCTTTTCGACGTAGCGGCCATCAAGCAAATCATAGAAGCGGCGCCAGGTCTGGTAGTGGTGGACGAAGCCTATTATGCGTTTGCCAGCGATAGTTTCATTCCGCATCTGGCACACTATGACAACCTGCTGGTCATGCGCACTTTTTCCAAGTTGGGTATGGCGGGGTTGCGTCTCGGGTTTTTGGCGGGTTCTGCGGTCTGGTTGAGCCAGTTGGAAAAGTTGCGCTTACCGTATAATGTGGGCGTTCTGCCACAGCTGGTCGCAGCGAAGTTGCTGCAGCACCACGATGTGCTGCTGGAGCAGGCTGAGAGCATCAAGCAGCAACGTGCCAGGTTGCTGGCGGCATTGAATACGATTGTCGGTGTGCGGACGTATTCCAGTGAAGCCAATTTCATCCTGTTCCGCGTGGCAAAGGCCACGCAGGTATTTGAAGGGCTGAAACAGCGTGGGGTGCTGATCAAGAATCTGAACGGTGGGCATCCGGCGTTGGCCAATTGCCTGCGCGTCACGGTGGGAGCGCCGGACGAGAACAGGAGTTTTGTCGTCGCACTACAAGACACCATTAACCAACTCGCATAAGGCGAATCATGCGTAGCGCAAAAGTCAGTCGCAATACCCTGGAGACCAAGATCAGCGTTGAGCTGAATCTCGACGGCTCTGGCAAGGTCAAGCTGGATACCGGGTTGCCATTCCTTGAGCACATGCTGGACCAGATCGCGCGTCACGGCTTGCTCGATCTGGATATCAGTGCCAAGGGAGATCTGCACATCGATGCTCACCACACAGTGGAAGACATCGGCATCACGCTGGGTCAGGCTTTTACCCAAGCCATTGGCGACAAGAAAGGCCTGCGCCGTTACGGCCATGCTTATGTGCCGCTGGATGAGGCTTTGTCGCGCGTGGTGCTGGACATCTCCGGCCGTCCGGGGCTGGTGTTCAATGCCGAGTTCGTGCGTTCCAGCGTCGGCGAATTCGAGGTCGATCTGATTCGCGAATTTTTCCAGGGCTTCGTCAATCACGCCCTGGTGACACTGCACATCGACAATCTGGCGGGCGACAACGCCCACCATCAGGCCGAAACCATCTTCAAGGCATTCGGACGGGCTTTTCGCGTGGCGCTGGAGATCGATCCGCGCATGGCGGGCGTCATGCCCTCAACCAAGGGGACGCTGTAACCTCATCATGGTTGATATCGCAGTTGTAGATTACGGTATGGGCAATTTGCGCTCGGTGCAGCAGGCCGTGCGCAAGGTCGCGCCGGGTGCAAACATCATCGTGACGGGCGAGCCCGACGTGATTGCATCCGCCGCAAGGGTGGTATTCCCCGGACAGGGGGCCGCACCCGACTGCATGCGCGAGATCCGTGACCGCCACCTCGACCGGGTGATCGCAGGGGTGGTCAGCGAAGGCAAACCCTTCCTGGGGATATGCATGGGACTGCAAGTACTGTTCGAGCACAGCGAGGAAGGTGATACGCCATGCCTCGGCCTGTTCCAGGGACCGGTCAAACGCTTCGCCTCCGGTTTGCACGATGCGCAAGGCAACAAACTGAAGGTGCCGCACATGGGCTGGAACCAGGTTCATCATGGCGAACACCCGCTCTGGGCAGGCATTGCACAGGATGCGCGTTTCTATTTCGTACATAGCTTCCATGTGCAGCCGCGCGATGCAAGCCTGGTGCAGGCGACCAGCGACTATCCGCAGCCTTTTGTCTGCGCTGCGGCGCGCGATAACTTGTTTGCCGTTCAGTTCCACCCGGAAAAGAGCGCTGCGGCGGGCCTCAGGCTGCTGCAGAATTTTATTAACTGGAATCCTGTTTAACTCTACCAAATCATGGATACTAAAACGCTGATTATTCCCGCGATCGATTTGAAAGACGGCCAATGCGTGCGCCTGCGGCAAGGCGTGATGGAGGGCGCGACCGTGTTCTCCGACGATCCTACCGCCATGGCCAAACACTGGCTGGCACAAGGCGCGCGGCGCCTGCACCTAGTCGACCTGAACGGCGCCTTTGCCGGCAAGCCCAAGAACGAAGCCGCCGTGCGCGGCATCGTCGAGGCCGTGGGCGGCGAGATCCCGGTGCAACTGGGCGGCGGCATCCGCGATCTGGAAACCATTGAACGCTATCTCGACATCGGTGTGACCTACGTCATCATCGGCACCGCCGCCGTGAAAGTGCCGGGCTTCCTGCACGAGGCGTGCGATGCTTTCCCCGGACACATCATGGTTGGCCTGGATGCCAAGGGCGGCAAGGTCGCGGTGGATGGCTGGTCAAAACTCACCGGACATGACGTGGCCGATCTCGCCAAGCGTTTTGAGGGTTACGGCGTGGAAGCCATCATCTACACTGACATCGGTCGCGACGGCATGATGAGCGGTGTAAACATTGAGGCAACAGTGGAACTGGCGCGACCATTGCATGTGCCGGTCATTGCCAGCGGCGGCATCACCAATCTGGATGACGTGCGCGCCCTGTGTGCCGTGCGCTCCGAAGGTATTACCGCCGCCATTACCGGCCGTGCCATTTACGAAGGCACGCTGGACTTCAAGGCGGCGCAAGCCCTGGCGGACGAACTGTCTCCAGTCGTGCTCT
>CAYOJU010000084.1:0-13533 GCA_964404355.1 uncultured Sideroxydans sp.
CAACTTCTCAAATGCCTGCCGCGTGCTTTCCAGATCGACGGTGAAAAAATTTCCGTTCATCTGTTCGCGCACCACCTTTTCCAGCTGTTCGACCGAGACTCGCTGCGGCACAGCAGTCAACTCCACCGCACGCAGCGGAAACACCGGCAAGCGCAACACATAGCGCACCACACCGTACAGCACCAGCACCAGGCTGAGGCCGAACAGCGCATTGGCTATACTGCGCAGCAGCGGTGCGTTATCCCACATACCCTCTCCTCAATCCTCTCCCGCAAGGCGGGCGAGGAAGCAACCGTGAAAATCTATTTTCCATTTCCGGCCCCCTCCAGTATCTGCACCACCAGCTGCTCGAAACTGATACCCGCCTGCCGCGCCGCCATCGGCACCAGGCTGTGGTCGGTCATGCCGGGCGAGGTATTGATCTCCAGCAGATAAAACTTGCCGTCATCCCCACGCAGGAAATCCACGCGCCCCCAGCCTGCGCAGCCGATCAATTGGAAGGCCAGCAGCGCCAGATGCTGCATCGCAGCCTCATCTTCTACGCTCAGACCGCTCGGGCACAGATAGCGCGTGTCGTCGCGCAGGTACTTTGCCTCGTAGTCGTAGAACTCATTGGCTGGCTCGATCTTGATCACCGGCAGCGCGCGGTCATTCAGGATTGCCACGGTGAACTCACCGCCGCTCATGAAGCTTTCGGCGATCACCACCTTGTCGTGCTTGGCAGCTTCGGCGTATGCAACGGGCAGGTCTTCCACCGTTTTCACCTTCGTCACGCCGACGCTGGAGCCCTCGCTGGAAGGCTTCACGAACAGCGGCAAGTCAAGATGATCGGCCACCGCGTTCCAGTCGGTAGGCGCGGTCAATGCCTCATATTCCGGGATCGGCAAATTTGCCGCCTGCCACACCAGCTTGGTACGCCATTTATCCATCGCGATGGCCGAGGCCATCACGCCGCTGCCGGTATAGGGAATGCCCATCAGTTCCAGCGCACCTTGCACGGTACCGTCTTCGCCTAAGCGTCCGTGCAGCGCGATGAACACGCGATCAAACTTCTCCTTCCCGAGTTCGGACAGGTCCCGATGCGCGGGATCGAAGGCATGCGCATCGACACCGCTGCGCTGCAACGCAGCAAGTACCGCACTGCCGCTCTTCAACGACACTTCGCGTTCTGCAGAACGTCCACCGAACAACACCGCCACTTTCCCAAAATTCTTCAAGCTTTTTCTCCCACAATTCTCACTTCCGCATGCAGTTCGATGCCCGTCTGTTGCCGCACCTTTGCTTGCACCTCTTCGAGCAAATTCTCTATATCTGCCGCCGTCGCGCCACCCGCATTCACAATGAAGTTGGCATGTTTTTCAGACACCTCAGCGCCGCCGATACGCTTGCCTTTCAGCCCGCAGCCTTCAATCAGCTTCGCCGCATGGTTGCCAGGCGGATTGCGAAACACCGAGCCCGCATTCGGCAGATTCAAGGGCTGCGTCGCGCTGCGCTTTTCCATCAAAACCTTGATCGCCTGCCGCGCTTCTTCGACGTCGCCCTTTTCCAGCCTGAGCCAGGCGCCGACGAAAAATTCCTCGCGCGCACTGCGCAACGCCACGTGGCGGTAACCAATCTCATATTCCTGCGGCGCACGCTCCAGCAATGAACCGTCGCGCGCCATCACCTGCACCCTGTCCACCTTCTGCCAGGTTTCGCCGCCATAGCAACCGGCATTCATCGTCAGCATGCCGCCCAGCGTGCCGGGAATACCGACAAAAAACTCCGCACCGCAGAAATTGTTCGTTGCGGCGAAACGCGCCAGCTTCGCCCCCGGAACACCGGCTTGTGCGTAAATCAATTCACCATCCATGTGCAACTCGGTCAATGCGCCCACCATCTGCACTACCGTGCCGCGAAATCCGCCATCGCGCACCAGCAGATTGCTGCCCAGCCCCACGAAGAGCAACGGCTCATCTGCCGGTGTCTGCTGCAGAAAATGCTGCAGGTCGGCGAGATCGGCGGGGCGGTACAAACGTTGCGCAACACCTCCCGCTCGCCAGCTCACGTGGCGCGACATGGGCTCGTCGCGGAGCATCTCGCCACGCAACCCCGCTGCACTGAACTGTATCGGCTCGCTCATGTTCATTTTTGCGCTAACTGTTTTACCAAATTCGGCACACCGCCAATGGAGCCCGCCCCCATGGTCAGCACCACATCGCCATCGCGCGCCATCTGCAGAATGGTCTGCGGCATGTCGGCGATATTCTCGACGAACACGGCTTCGTTCTGTCCAGCCACCCGCAGGGCATGCATCAGGGCGCGTCCGTCGGCAGCCACGATAGGCGCTTCCCCGGCCGCGTAGATATCGCCCAATGCCAGTGCATCCACGCCGGACAACACTTTCACGAAATCCTCGAACAGGTCACGCGTGCGCGTAAAACGGTGCGGCTGGAATGCCAGCAGCAGGCGCTTGCCGGGGAAGGCACCGCGCACGGCAGCCAGCGTGGCCTTCATTTCCACCGGGTGGTGACCGTAGTCGTCGATCAGCGTGAACGCCCCGCCGGACGCCAGCGGTATCTCGCCGTAACGTTGCATGCGACGACCAACGCCTTCGAATTCGGAGAGGGCTGCAACGATGGCGGCCGGTGCCACCCCGATTTCCAGACCAACCGCGATTGCCGCCAACGCGTTGAGCACGTTGTGCACGCCGGCCAGATTGAGCGTGATATCCAGATCAAGTGGCTTGCCTTCGAACAGGCATTTTTCGTCGTGGCGGCATTGCGCGGTGAAACGCATCTTGCCTCCCTCGTGGCGCACATTCACCGCACGTATTTGCGCTTCCTCGCCCTGACCGTAGGTAGTAATCGGCTTGCTGATGCGCGGCAGGATATCGCGCACATTTGCATCATCCGAACACAGGATGGCGCGACCATAGAACGGCAGGCGTTCGACAAAATCGATGAAAGCCTGCTTCAGCTTGTTGAAGTCGTGACCATAGGTTTCCATGTGGTCGGCATCGATGTTGGTGACCACCGCCAGGATGGGGGTGAGGTAAAGGAACGAGGCATCAGACTCATCCGCCTCGGCCACAATGAACTCGCCCGTGCCCAGCCGTGCATTCGCACCGCTGCTGTTGAGACGCCCGCCAATGACGAAGGTCGGATCGTAGCCGCCCTTGGCCAGTACGCTGGTCACCAGCGAAGTGGTCGTGGTCTTGCCGTGCGTGCCCGCTACCGCAATGCCCTGGCGCAGGCGCATCAGCTCGGCCAGCATCACCGCACGCGGCACGATGGGAATGCGCTGCTCGCGCGCCGCCACCACTTCCGGGTTATCCGCCTTCACCGCAGTGGAAGTCACCACCGCATCGGCGTCACGCAGATGCTTTTCGCTGTGCCCCTGGTACACCGTCGCACCCAGCGATTGCAATCGCTGGGTAACTGCGCTGTCGGCCAGATCGGATCCGCTCACCTTGAAACCCAGGTTGAGCAGCACCTCGGCAATACCGTTCATGCCGGAGCCACCTATGCCGACGAAGTGAATGTGTTTGATCTTGTGTTTCATGTCTGTTGTCTCATTTCATTCCGCAAGTGAACTGCACGCCAGGGCAACTTGTTGTGTCGCATCCGGTTTCGCCAGGCTGCGCGCGGCTTGCGCCATCACCAGCAGTTTTTCCCGGCTGAACCCGCGCAATATTTGCACCAGCTTTTCTGCACTTAATTCTTTTTGCGGCAGCAGCACCGCGGCGCCGTGCTCGCTCAGGAAGCGCGCGTTATGCGTCTGGTGATCGTCCACCGCAATGGGCAAGGGAATCAGCACGCTTGCCACTCCCGCCGCCGCCAGTTCGGCAATGGTCAACGCACCCGCGCGACAGATAAGCACATCGGCGCTTGCATACTGGTTCGCCATGTCGTCCAGGAATGGACGGATGTCAGCCTTCACACCAGCCTGCGCATATAGTTGCCGCACGGTCTCGGAATGCTTCTTGCCGGTCTGGTGCACAACGTTGAACGGACAATCGCGCAGCGATTCGTTTGCCCCCTCTCCCCCCGGGAGAGGGTTGGGGTGAGGGAGGGAGCCGCCACTCAAAATTGCCAGTGCTTTCGGCAACGCTTCGTTCAGCGCCTGTGCTCCCAGACTGCCGCCCACCACCAGCACATTCAGCTTGCCGCTACGCGCTGCATAGCGCGTTTTCGGGTCGGGCAGCGCGGCGATATCGGCGCGCACCGGATTGCCGCACCATTCGGCGCGTTTCAGCACTCCGGGAAAACCGCTCAGCACACGTGTGGAAATCTTTGCCAGCAACTTGTTGCTCATGCCCGCAATGGAATTCTGCTCATGGATGACCAGCGGACGGCGCAGAAACGCTGCCATCAATCCGCCCGGCATGCTGATGTAACCGCCCATGCCCAACACTACGTCGGGACGATTGCGGAAAATCGCGACCGCACTTTGACCTAAAGCGCGCAATAGAGTGAATGGCAAACTCAGCAAACGCAGCAAACCTTTGCCGCGCACACCGGAGAAATTCACCCAGGCCACCGGATAGCCATGTTTAGGCACCAGTTCGGCTTCCATGCTGTTCGGCGCCCCCAGCCACACGATATTCCAGCCCTGTGAACGCAGTGCATCGGCGACCGCCAGCCCCGGGTAGATGTGCCCGCCAGTGCCGCCCGCCATGATGAGAATGGTGCGGTTCATATCGGCAACCCCCGCGCCACACGCCTGTTCTCGTAATCAATCCTGAGTAGCACTGCAATAGCAACCAGATTCACCACCACACCGCTGCCGCCGAAACTCAGGAACGGCAACGTCAGACCCTTGGTCGGTAGTACGCCCATGTTCACACCCATGTTGATGAACGCCTGCACGCCTAGCCACACCGCGATGCCTTGTGCCACCAGCGCAGGAAACAGGCGCTCCGACATGGCGGCCTGACGACCAATGGCAAAGGCGCGCACGATGAGACCGCCGAACAACAAGATGACGGCACTCACGCCGAACAAGCCCAGTTCTTCCGCTGTCACTGCGAGCAGGAAGTCGGTATGAGCTTCCGGCAGGTAGAACAGTTTTTCCACGCTGCCGCCCAGGCCAACACCCAGCCATTCGCCGCGGCCGAAAGCGATCAGCGCATGGCTGAGCTGGTAACCTTTGCCGTAGGGATCGGACCAGGGATCCATGAAACCGATGACGCGCTGCATGCGGTATTCGGAAGAAAAGATCAACGCAGCGAATGCCAGCGGTAGCAACACCACCAGGCCGCCGAAGATTTTCAGGTTGAAACCTCCCAGCCACAGTGTGCCCATCGCGATCGCACAGATCACCACGAATGCGCCCATATCCGGCTCCAGCAGCAGCAGCGCACCGACCAGTGCCATCACACCGAACATCGGCAAGAAGGGTTTGAGCAAATGATCTTTCACCGCTCCTTTGCGCACCGCGTAATCTGCGGCGTACAGCACCGCGAATAATTTCATCAGTTCGGACGGTTGCAGATTAACAATGAACAACGGCAACCAGCGGCGACTGCCGTTGACCGCCTTGCCCACATGCGGGATAAGAACCAGTATCAGCAACATCACACCGAACAGGAACAAGTACGGCGAGTACTTCTGCCACATTTGCGTCGGGATCTGGAACGCGAGCACACCGGCAACGATCCCGGTCAGAATGAAAATGCTGTGACGTACCAGATAGTAGGTTGCCTGATACCCGGTATACTTGCCGGCCTCGGCGGTCGCAATCGATGCGGAATAGACCATCACCAGTCCAATAGCCAACAGCGCGGTGACGATCCAGGTCAGCACGGTATCGTATTCCGCCACGGTGCGTCGCGGCGCATTCAGTGTCGCACTGAACATGGCGCCTCCGATTCCAGTTTTTTCACCGCCGCAATGAACACCTCGGCACGTTGCAGATAGCTTCTGTACATGTCGAAGCTGGCGCAGGCGGGCGACATCAGCACCGCATCCCCGTCTTGCGCATTGGCGGTAGCGATCTTCACCGCTTCATCCATATCGCGCGCATTCAGCACCGGCTTGCCGCAACCCTGCAGCGCCTGCCCGATCAGCGGCCCATCGCGCCCGATCAGCACGACCGCACGCGCATGTTTGGCCACCGCTTCTTTCAGCGGCGAAAAATCCTGGCCCTTGCCGTCCCCGCCGAGAATGACGATGGCCGGTTTGCCCAAACCCATCAGCGCCGCTTCGGTCGCCCCTACGTTGGTGCCTTTGGAATCGTCGTAATAGGTAATGCCGTTCACTTCCGCGACTTTTTCCACGCGGTGCGGCAAACCTTTGAAGGCGCGCAGCGCGCCAACTATCGGGTCCAGCGGCAAATCGAGCGCACGGCACAGTGCCAGCGCGGCCAGCGCGTTCGCCACATTATGCAAGCCGGACACCTTCAGATCATCCGCGCGCATTATTTTTCTCTCGCCCTGCACTAGCCAGGTCGTCTCGCCATATCGTGCGATACCCCAATCGTTCTCGCGCTTCGGCGCGTTCAGGCCGAAACTGATCTGCCTGCGGCCTGCGCGCCTCATCGAATCGCTGCGCGTATCGTCGCGATTCAGTATCTGTATCCCGCCACCCTGGAAGATGCGCGCTTTGGCCGCCGCGTAGGCATCCATGCTGCCTGCATAGCGATCGAGATGATCCTCCGTCACATTGAGCACAACGGCGGCATCGGCATCCAGCGTGGATGTAGTTTCGAGCTGGAAGCTGGACAGTTCCAGCGCCCACACTTGCGGTTGTTGCTTGCGCGCGCGCAACGCGTCCAGCACGGCGGGCGAGATGTTGCCAGCCACCTGCGTATCCAGTCCTGCCGCTGTGCACATCGCTCCAACCATGCTGGTCACGGTGGTCTTGCCGTTGGCGCCGGTGATGGCAATAACTTTGGTGTTACGCCGGTAACTGCTCGTGTCGAGCAATTGTGCCAGCAGTTCGATATCTCCCTCGACCGGGATGCCGCGTGCAATTGCGCGTTGCACGAACGGCTCGGCCAGGGGCACGCCGGGGCTGATAGCAATGCGATCTATGCCTTGCAGCAGGTCATCGTCGAAAGGGCCGCAATGCACTTCGGCCAGGGGCATTTCGCGGCGCAAGGTCTCGATACCAGGCGGGTTCATGCGGCTGTCGGCGACGTACAACCGCGCGCCCTGCGCGCTCAGATAGCGCGCAAGCGACAGCCCGGTCTCACCGAGGCCGAGTACCAATACCGATTTGTCGCGCAGGTCGCTCATGTATTCCTTTTAGCCAGCAGCTTGTGGCGGGTAGCTTGTAGCTGTTAAGGCGCGCGCAAAGCGCGCACCTATTTTGGCTACAAGCTACGGGCGACGAGCTACCCGCTCCTTTATTTACCTCAACTTCAACGTTGCCAACCCAATCAAAACCAGCAGCATGGTGATGATCCAGAACCTGACCACAACCTGTGTCTCCTTCCAGCCCTTCTGTTCGAAATGATGGTGCAGCGGTGCCATCAGCAGGATGCGCTGTCCCTTGCCGTAACGTCGTTTGGTGTATTTGAACCAGGACACCTGCAACATCACGGATACCGCTTCCACCACAAACACGCCGCCCATGATGAACAGCACCAGTTCCTGCCGGATGATCACTGCCACCGCGCCCAGCGCAGCACCCAATGCCAGCGCGCCAACGTCACCCATGAACACTTCCGCCGGATAGGCGTTGAACCACAGGAAGGCCAGCCCCGCTCCGGAGATTGCCGCGCAGAACACTGCCAATTCGCCTGCACCGGGAATGGAAGGCTCACCCAGGTATTTTGAGAACTCGGCGTGACCCGCCACATAGGCAAAAATCGCCAGTGCTGCGGCCACCATCACCGTAGGCATGATTGCCAGGCCATCCAGCCCGTCGGTAAGGTTCACTGCATTGCTGCTGCCAACAATAACCAGATAAACCAATACGATGAAACTGACCATGCCGAGCGGCAACACCAGATGCTTGAAGAACGGCACGATAAGTTCGGTGTGCGCGGGCAACGTTGCATGCAACCACAGAAAGATGCCCACGGCCAATGCGATCAGCGATTGCCAGATTATTTTGGATCGTGCCGACAAACCGTCCGGATTGCGATGTACCACTTTACGGTAGTCATCTATCCAGCCTATTGCGCCGACGCCCAGCGTGGTGAGCAACACGACCCAGACATACGCATTGTGCAAATCACCCCAAAGCAACGTGGTGATGGAAACCGAAGCCAGAATGAGTGCGCCGCCCATGGTCGGGGTACCCGCCTTGACCAGGTGCGATTGCGGTCCATCGCTGCGCACCGACTGGCCGATCTTCATCGCAGTGAGCTTGCGTATCATCCACGGCCCGAGCAGGAATGAAATGAACAGAGCCGTCATCGCGGCCATCACCGCGCGCAACGTAATGTAGTTGAACACACTGAACGTGCGCACGTCCTGAGCCAGCCATTGGGTTAATGCGAGCAGCATGTTTCCTCCTTTTGCAGCGCGCAAAATTGCACAACTCGTTCCATCTTCATAAACCGTGACCCTTTCACCAGCACAATAGTTTGTTCATCCAGCTCTTTCTTCAGGGCGGAATACAGCGCTTCGGCATTGTCGAAATGTTGCGCCCCGACGCCGAATTCCCGCACTGCCCCGGCGCTTAAATCGCCTATGGCAAACATTTTTTCGATACCCAGCTCGCGCGCTGCAATACCGATTTCGCAGTGAAACTGCGCAGCGTTTTCACCCAGTTCGCCCATGTCCCCCAATATGAAGAGGCGCTTGCCTGTTGCTTGCGCCAACACTTCCAGCGCCGCCCGCATCGAGGCCGGATTGGCGTTGTAGGTATCGTCTATCAGCGTTGACCCATTCAGTCCGTCTATGCGCTGCAGCCGTCCCGCAATACCGCCGAAATTTCCCAACGCTTTGGCAATCGTCTCCAGCGGTACCTGCAGCGCCAGCGCTGCAGTCGCAGCAGCCAGTACGTTGCGCGCGTTGTGCTCTCCCGGCACGCGTAAATCAATCCGTATCTCACCTGCAGGCGTGCGCATTTCCAGCACGCCGCCATAGCCTTGCATTGTCCACTTTCCTTTCACTGCGGCGGAATGCTCAAGGGCAAAGTCGAACACGCGATGGGTGCCCGCCAGCAAACGCCACATAAGCACATGCGGATCGTCGGCGTTGATGACTGCTGTACCGTCGATGGCCAGGCCCGCGAATATCTCTCCCTTGGCCAGCGCCACACCTTCCACAGAACCCAACCCTTGCAGATGCGCACCGGTCGCGTTGTTGATCAGCGCCACATCAGGCCTGGCGATGCGCGTGAGGTAATCGATTTCCTTGGGATGGTTCATGCCCATTTCGATAACCGCATAGCGATGCGTTGCCCGCAGCTTGAGTAAAGTCAACGGCATGCCGATGTCATTGTTGTAGTTGCCCTTCGTAGCAAGCACTTCCTCTTCATTCTTTGTAACTTCACGCAAGATTCCCGCCAGCATTTCCTTTACCGTGGTCTTGCCATTGCTGCCGGTGATGGCAACCAAAGGAATATCAAACTGGGCACGCCAGTGCGCCGCGAGTTTGCCCAGCGCAAGGCGGGAGTCCTCGACAAATACCAGCGGCACTCCCGCATCCTGAATCAGGAGTCCCGAATCCTGGTTAACCACTGCGGCGACCGCACCCGCCTTTGCCGCCTGCGCGACGAACTTCGCACCGTCGAAATTATCGCCCTTGAGCGCGATGAACAGATCGCCTGACTGGATAGTTCTGGTATCGGTGGAAACAGCGGAGAAATGCACATCCGACCCGTCCATGCGGGCTCGCAAAGCATTGGCAGCTTGGGAAAGCAGCATCATTGCCAGCGCTCCTCATGTACCCACATGCTCAATGCACGGTGGGCGATTTCGCTGTCTGAAAACGGGTAACGCACGCCTTTGATCTCCTGATAATCCTCGTGCCCCTTGCCTGCGAGCAACACTGTGTCTTCTGGTTGAGCCTTGCTGATCGCGTGCGATATAGCCTTGGCACGGTCTTCAATCACCTGGTATTCGCCCTGCATGCCCTGGCTGATAGCCTCAATGATCGCGTGCGGCTCTTCGCTGCGCGGGTTGTCGCTGGTAATGATCCGCACATCGGCAAACTTCGAGGCGATCAACCCCATCATCGGGCGCTTGCCGCGATCGCGATCGCCGCCGCAGCCGAACACACAGATGACTTTACCGCCCGAAGGTTCCGTCACTTCGCGCAAAGTCAGCAAAACTTTTTCCAGTGCATCCGGCGTATGCGCATAATCCACAACAACTGCAGGAACATCTTTTCCGCCCAGCGTCTGCATGCGCCCTGCAACTGCTTTCTGCATGCCGAGCTCGCGCACGGCGTCATCTATATCTATCTCGCTAACCAGCAGCACAGCCAGCGCACCCATCAGGTTGGATGCGTTGAAGCGCCCGATCAATTTGCTTTGCAGCGCTGCTGCGCCCCAGCTGGTATGCAGTTGCAGCGTCAGCCCCTGTGCATTCATTTGCGAAAGATTGCCATACACCATGCGGATGCCAAGGCGTTCTGCCAGCTTCAGCGATTCGCCATTCATTCCATAGCCGATCACTTCGACGCTCGCGTCCACCAGGTTTTCGGCCAGCTCGGCACCGAATTCATCGTCCAGATTCAGCACCGCATACTTCAGATGTACCCAATCGAACAGGCGCCGCTTCGCCGCGGCATAACTCTGCATATCGCCGTGAAAATCGAGATGGTCCCGTGTCAGGTTGGTAAGCAGTGCCACGTCGTAGTGCATGCCGTTGACGCGTCCCAGCGTCAATGCATGAGAAGACACTTCCATTACCGCCGCTTTTGCCCCCGCTTGCTCATACTCGGCCAACAATCCGTGCAGCAGCAGCGCATCCGGCGTGGTATTCACCGTTTCCTGCAGTTCACCAGGGAAGCCGTTGCCCAGCGTTCCAAGCACTGCGCTCTTGCGCCCCAAAGCACTGAACGTTCCGGACAGCCAGTGGCTGATCGAAGTTTTGCCGTTGGTACCGGTCACACCGACCATCCACAGTTTTTGCGACGGCTGATCATAAACATAGTTGGCAATCAGCCCGGCTTGATGGCGCAGGTCTTTTATTGCGAGATGCGGCACGTTCCAGTCCGGGTTCCAGTTGAAGTCATGCGCATCCCAAAGCACTGCATTCGCCCCGCGCTGGATAGCTTGCTCGATGTAATGTCGTCCATCGGACTGCGCACCTGGGTAGGCGACAAAAGTATCGCCGGATTGCACCGTGCGGCTGTCTGACGTCAGCCGGGTGATGTTCACGTTCAGATTTTCAAGTTGTTTGAGATCAAACATTTTGAAAATCTCCTGTAGCCGTAGCAAGCAATTCACACAGAACGTAAATGGGGGCTTTTTTCATACTTCCTCCCCGATCAGGTCTGCCGCAGAAGGCTGCATCACGTTATCCAGCGGCGCATCGTTGGGCACGCTGAGCATGCGCAAGGACGCGCCCATCACGTTGCTGAACACGGGCGCCGCCACCAGTCCACCGTAATATTCGCGTCCACCCGGATCGTTGATCATCACCGCGACAATCAGGCGCGGATTGGATGCCGGCGCCATACCGACGAAGGAAGCCACATAGTGGTCGACATACTTGCCGTTTTCCAGTTTGTGCGCCGTTCCGGTCTTGCCCGCCACGCGATACCCGGTGATCTGCGCCAACGGCGCCGTACCGCCCGGGCGCACCACGGTTTCCATCATGTCGCGCACGGACTGCGCCGTCGTATCGGAAAAGACTTTGACGCCCGCTTCAGGTGTGTCCTGCTTGAGCAAGGTAATCGGCATCAGCTCGCCGTTATTGGCAAACACAGTATAGGCACGTGCCAATTGCAGCAGATTGACCGAAATGCCGTTGCCGTAGGACATGGTCGCCTGCTCGATCGGCCGCCAGGTCTTGTATTCGCGCAATTTGCCCGGTGCCTCGCCGGGGAATTCGCTTCCAGTCAGAGAACCGAAGCCGCTCTCGCTCAAGCCGCGCCATAATGTTTCAGGCGGCATGCTGAGGGCGATTCTGGCTGTGCCGACATTGCTCGATTTCTGGATGACTTGTGCCACGGTCAGCGAACGCTCCGGATGGGTATCATGGATCGTGCGCCCGTTGATGGTTAACACGCCGCCTGCCGTATTAATAACGGTTCCCGGCTTGATTTTCCCCTCTTCCAGCGCGGTCGCAATGGTGAACGGCTTCATGGTCGAGCCCGGCTCGAACAAGTCGGTGACGGCATGGTTGCGCAATATTGATACGCCCGGTTTATCGCGATTGTTGGAGTTGTAGGAAGGCCAGTTTGCCAGTGCCAGCACCTCGCCGGTCTTTGCATCCAGCACCACGATGGAGCCGCCCTTGGCGTTGTGCTTTTCGACAGCTTGCTTGATCTCGCGGAAAGCGAGCGACTGGATTTTGCTGTCGATGCTCAGCGCGACATCGCCGCCCTCCTTGGGCGCGCGCAAACTGGCGACGTCCTGCACGATATATCCGCGCCTATCCTTGATGACTTGCTGGCTGCCCGCCTTGCCGCCGAGTTGAGCCTGCTGTGCAAACTCCATGCCTTCCTGTCCGTTGTCATCCACATCGGTGAAGCCGATGAGATGCGAGGTGACTTCCCCGCCGGGATAGTAGCGGCGATATTCACGTTGCAGCGAAACGCCCGGAATGGCCAGCTTGACTACCTTGGCCGCCTGCTCGGGCGGTAACTGGCGTTTGAGATAGACGAATTCGCGCGAGGTATCGCTGAGCTTGCTTTTCACTTCCGCCGCACTCAGCCCGACGATCTGTGCCAACTGGGCAATTTGCGAAGAATTTATTTCGACATCGCCCGGGCTCGCCCACACCGATTCGACCGGAGTACTGACTGCCAGGGGTTCGCCATGACGATCCGTGATCATGCCGCGATGGGCATTGACAGCAACAACGCGACCGTAACGCGCATCGCCTTTCTGCTGCAGGAAGTTGTTGTCTATGCCTTGCAGATAGACTGCCCGTACCAGAAGCGTAACCAGTCCGGCAAGGAGCAGCACATACAGCACGCGCGAGCGCCAGGCAGGTAGGGCAATCTGGCCGGTGGTCTGGACGGGCGTGGTGGCATAGTTCATGGATGCATCACCGTTCCGGCGCCCTGGCGAATATAGCGAATCTGTCCCGGCTGCGGCACCAGCATCTGCATTTGGCGGCTGGCGAGCTTTTCCACGCGCGCCGGCATCGCCAGCATGCCCTGCTCAAGCTGCAACTGCCCCCACTCCACATCCATCTGCTGCGCCCTGTCTTTTTCTTTCTGCAATTCCACGTACAACTTGCGAGCCTTGTGCTGGGAGGTGACTACCCCCAACGCGCATGCGATGACCAGAATGAGTAGCACGACATTGAGCCTAGCCACCTGAAGCCCTCACCCGAACCCTCTCCCAGCGGGAGAGGGGCCAACCGAATCGCTGCGCGAGCTTATTCACTATAAGCGCTCCGCCACGCGCAACACCGCGCTGCGCGCGCGCGGGTTTGCGGAAACCTCTTCATCCGAGGCATAGACCGGTTTGCCAA
>CAYOJU010000085.1:0-1257 GCA_964404355.1 uncultured Sideroxydans sp.
GCTTCGTGCGTGCCGCCGGAGGGTGTGGGGATGAGGTTGACGTAGGACTCGCGCACCACGTCGCCTTCGGCACTCCAGGTCAGCGCCCAGGTGGCGCCTTCGCCTTCGGCAAAGCCGCTGTTGTCGTCCTTGCGCGCGAATTTTTCCTGCAACAGGATGGGGGTGGCCAATTCGAATTCGGACAATGCTTCGGCGAGGTAGCCGCGCAATCCATCCGGGTAGGTCCACGATTTTGTTTCGCCGCTCTTTTCCAGATTCAGCGTGATGGTGACGCCGGGCAACAGCACAGCCTTGGAGCGCAGCGAGTGCTCGAACTGCGCGAGGTTGATGTTGGGTGCGTCGAAATATTTGGGATTGGGCCAGGCGCGCACGGAAGTGCCGGTCTGGTTCTTGGGGCAGGAGGCGGTTTTCTTCAGCGGCTTTTCGGCAACACCGTCGAGGAAGCGCAACTCGTGCTGGCCGCCTTCGCGGAATACCGTGACTTCAACTTTCTTGGACAACGCGTTGGTGACTGCAACACCCACGCCGTGCAAACCGCCCGCGAATTGATACGCGCCGCCTTTTTCCTTGTCGAATTTGCCGCCCGAGTGCAGCACGGTGAAGGCAACCTCAACGACCGAGCGTCCTTCTTCTTTGTGGATGCCCACCGGAATGCCGCGTCCGTCGTCCATGACAGACACCGAGCCATCGGTATGCGCCGTGACAAAAATGTTTTTTGCGAATCCCGCCAGCGCCTCGTCGCACGCGTTATCCACCACCTCGGCGATGATGTGATTGGGCGATTCCAGGTTGGTATACATGCCCGGACGCTGCCGCACCGGGTCGAGACCGCGCAGAACCTTGAAACTTTCTTCGTTATAAGTAGCCATTATTCAATGAGTTGTTGATTTGTTGCGGGTGTTGGGGTTGCTGTCATGCAATCTATTTTACCGGACGAAACGGCAGATGCACGAATGCTGTTGTTGAATGCCGGAATTTTGGGCGTGCGCGCGAGTTCTCGCATATCAATTCAGTCCAGGCCAATACGCTAAAGAACAGCCGTGCACAATATGCCAAAAGGTCTAGATATATGACTGCGCAGCTCGGGAAATATTTTCTGTTAGCATCGATTGATCGATCAACAGGGGAAACATTCATGGCTAGCCAGGATCGCTTTTCAACTGAATCTGCTGCTCCAACTTTTACGCCATTCTGGCGCAGGCTGCCCGGTTTCTTTGTCTACCCGCTGCAGATGGGTTCGATGTTGCGCATCATCGG
>CAYOJU010000085.1:1357-13215 GCA_964404355.1 uncultured Sideroxydans sp.
GGCATCATGATCATTGCAGTAGAACGCAGTTTCGGACAGGCGCTCAATCCCGGCCAGATTATTTTCTACATCAAGACCATCGGTTCACCCTATCTTGCCCTGTGCGCATTCCTGTTCAGCCTGCTCCAAAGCAGCGAGTGGCTACAGGGATTTTTGTACGGGCACCTGGATTCATGGCTGGCGATGCCGCTGCTGAATTTTGTCGATTTCTATTTCACGCTCATCATTTATCACATGATGGGATACGCGATCTATCAGTATCACGAGGCGCTGGGTGTGGAGGCGGCGGTCGGATTCGAAGAGGCAGAGGCCAAGTTGTCACCCGGCAAGAAAGCCGACCCGGTGTTGTCCAAGCTCAGTTCCCTGATTGCGAACGGCCAGCAGGATGAAGCGCTTGAACTGTTGCGCAACGAACTGCGCACGCGCTGGGATAGCAACGACCTGCATGAACGTTATCAGAAATTGCTGGTGGCCTCGGGCAAGCAGACGGAAGCGCTGCACCATGCGCGCGAATTCATCGTCAAGCTGGTGAATGAGAAGCGACTGTTCCAGGCGCTGGATTTGAGTGAGCAGTGCCTGAAGGTCGACCCGGAATTTCAGTTGCAGGATTCTTACCAGGTACAGGACCTGGCCGTTGCAGCACGCATGGGAAGACGTTCGAAGCTTGCACTGGATTTGATGCGCCGCTTTGACCGGCGCTATCCCGATCATCCGCATATCCCGGCCGTGTATCTGCTTTCGGCGCAGATTCTCAGCGAGCACTACAAGATGGACAAGGAGGCACTGCAGATATTACAGGCGCTGCAGGCCAAGTTTCCCGATCACGCGCTGGCCAAGGAGGCAAAGCAATATCAGGAAGTACTCAACAAAGTTGCGGCCATGGGCTAGCAGGCTGCTCGTGTAGCGTTGTACGCTATTCATACATATGCCTGCAGTCAAAGCTGCACAGTAGGTCGGGTTAGCGCAGCGTACCCGACATCATGAGACAGGCGCAGTGGCAACGTCGGGTTACGCTGTCGCTAACCCGACCTACGGAATCTATCGGGTGCACAAGGTTGCCGCCATGAGCTAACGCCTGCTAGGCGACGCGCAACATGCTGGCGGCGGCCTCTGCTTCTATCGACTGCGGATATTTGTTGATCAATGCCTGCACGGTCGCTTCGAATTTGTCTTTGCGCTGTTCGCGATAATGTCCGCGCGCCAGTGCCAGCATCACACCGGGCAATGCGGCATGTTGCGGTGCCATGCGCTGCAGCAAGCCCGCCAGTTTTTCCGCATCGTCGCAATGGTTGCTGCCGGCAAAACGCTTTGCCAGTTTTGCGATGAGTTCTTGCCCCAATCGGGGAGAGGGTTTGGCGCAACTCAGGTATTCCTGAAACACGGCGTGTGTGTGATTTGAAGTGGCGGTATCCATTTCGTTCGACGCCAGCAGTTTCAGTGCTGCGCGATGGTAGTCTTCGCCGGAGGGGTTGGCCTTTGCCGCACGGAAAACGAGGCGCGTGAGATTGGCATCCTGCGGATGAGTTTCTTCCAGCGCCTTGAAAACCTCGAGCGCTTTCTGGAATTCCATCTCGCCCAGAAAGTCCATACCGCGCTGGAATGCCTTGCCGTCCATTTCCTTGCTTTCGGCTTCATGGTGATGGCTCTCAATTTGCGCAGGGCGCAGCCAGCGATACAGCGCGCCCATTATCGCTCCGCTCAGCAAGCCGCCGAAGTGCGCCATGTAGGCAATGTGGGCGCCCTTTTCGCTGAAGAATTGGTAAAGCTCGATTCCCAGCCATAGCGGCAGCAGTGCAATTGCCGGCGCTTTGACATAGTCGAAATAAAATCCGAGGGAATAAAAGAAATCGATTTTTCTGAAGCCGAAGATGACCGTGTACAGGCCCATCACCCCGGCAATCGCCCCGGAAGCGCCGAGACAACTGCTGTCCGGGGCGGTCAGGCTGAACATCAGGACGGATGCAAAAATGGCGACGAAGTACGCGAGTGAAAAAAGCGCCTTGCCGATCACCGATTCAACCAGGAAACCGACCAGGAACAAAACCAGCATGTTGCCGAACAAATGGTCGAATCCGCCATGCATGAATGCCGAAACGAATGCTTTTAACGGGCTGCGTTCTTCCACCTGGTACACGTAACGGCTGGTGAATGAGCGTTTGGGTTCGTACTCGGCCCGCTGGGCAGTCCAGGAGGAATACTCCGCATCCTGCTGGGTTATGATGTTTCCGGCATGCAACTCGCGCATGAACTTGTAGTCATGCTCCATGACCATCAACGCAAAGCTGTCTTTCTCGCCAAGCATCTCGTTAAACTGCTGCGACTTATTACGGTCGCCGCTGTTCTCCAGATATTTGGCATAGCGCGGCAGTTCCCAGTTCGGCAATTCGGACGAGAAATAATATTGTGCAGCTTTCTGCTCGTTTTTTTCGTCCCCGCCCTGGATAAAGAAAAACACAAAGCAATTTACAAGGACGAGCAACAAGGTTACGACCGGAGGCCGCTTCCAATTTACTCTGTCACCGACGGGGATGATGAACATGATTCTTGTCCGGAATTATTGCAACGATTGATGTGTCGTACCTCGTATTCCAACTACACCCTATCTACCGGAAGGGTATTCGTCAATATGCCAAACGGCCTGGATATTCCGACGGTGCTGAAAAAAGTTGTTGCTCCGGCTCTTGCTATCAGGCGGATGGCCGCAGGGCAATGAGTTGCCCTGCGTGAGTGGCCTTTGTTTGTGGCAAAAAAATTCGGGAATAATGTTGCGGGGAAGAGACTTTTTGTTACCAGCGACAGACTGGTCAGCCCATTTATTTCAGCGGGCCAGTTCATGCTGTAACCTGGCTTGACCAAAAAATCGTAAAATTCTTTCGCGGTTAACGCACTCACTGTTCACGGTGCCATCGAATTCATTGAAGTACGGGTTTAAGGAGAGTAGCGCCATGCAACTTGGTCGAACAATACGCAGGATTTCCGAGTTGGGGCTCGCCATGGGCTTTGTCACTGTGATGGCATTTGCCGGTTGTGGCGGTGGCAAGCCGCTTAGCGCTCTTCACGCTCAGATGGGCGGTTCGAAACAGGGCACGGTGCCGAGCCTGACGATGGCGGTCAGCACGTTTGCCGGCTCGGGTGCGGTGAATGCGTCGGCTGTGGCGGGTGCGGATGATAATGCCTCAGGCTTATTGGCCACGTTCAACGCGCCTGACGGTATTACCACCGATGGTACGAACCTGTATGTGGCCGACACCAACAATCACAAGATTCGCAAGATCGTGATCGCTACCGGGGCAGTAACCACCCTGGCGGGCTCGGGCACCGCAAGCGCGGTGGATGATGTCGGCACGCTGGCTTCGTTCAATTACCCCCGCGGCATCACCACCGACGGAACCAATTTGTATGTGGCGGATAACGGCAACAACAAGATCCGCAGGATCGTGATTGCCACCAAAGAGGTGACCACTTTTGCGGGGTCAGGTACGGCGGGGGCGGATGACAGTGTTTCTGGTGTGGCGGCCACGTTCCACAGTCCTTTCGGCATTACCACCGATGGAACAAGCCTGTATGTGGCGGATTATGGCAACAACATGATCCGTAAAATTGATATTGCCAGCAGGGCCGTATCCACCATAGCGGGCACAGGGGGGTTCGGTTCGACGGACACTGCCTCCGGCATGCCAGTAACGTTCCGGTTGCCATACGGCATTACGACCGATGGTACAAACCTGTATGTCATGGATCATGGCAATAACACGATCCGGAAGATTGTGATTGCCAGCGGGGTGGTGACGACCTTGGCAGGGTCTGCTGCTACAGCACCCGGGCACGCGGACAGCCCCATTGGAACGTCGGCAACGTTCAACGCACCTGACGGTGTTACTTGCGACGGTACGAACTTGTATGTCACGGACACCGGCAATAACACGATCCGCAAGATCGTGCTTAACAGCGGTGCGGTGAATACCCTGGCAGGATCTGCTGTTTTGGTTGGAGGGGCGGTGGACAGTACATCCGGCTTGCTGGCCACGTTCAACGGCCCGAGCGGCATTACCACCGATGGGAAAAGTTTGTACGTGACGGATATGAACAACAACAAGATCCGCAAGATTCAGTAATCCTGCGAGCTACTTCTTTTCTTTCAACTCACAGGTATTGATTCCCAACAACGCATTGGCCGGGCAAAACCGCACGACAGCCGTTACCAGTGCAATGGCAGCCACGACCAGTACAACGATTTGCGAAGCTGCGCCGATAGGCGCTGCCAACCCGACAATCAGCAGCACAATGCCAAGCACGATGCGGCCAATACGATCCATACCTCCGACATTTGGTTTCATGATGACCTCCTGCGTATCTTCAAGATGTAAACAGCTCCTGCTGTTCATGCAAGCTAGCCATACACACACTTCTCATTCCGGAAGTGTCATCTGGGCAAGTTTCCATGCCTCCCTGAAGTTGCAACCCCTTCTGCGGAAATAGCTGTAGTTGTCGATAAAGCGAGCGAAATTTGCAAATGCATTGATCATGATTGCTCCTTTCAATCGAACATGCCAATCACTGCTTGATTCGGAACTGCAATTTTGCCGGTATAACCATGGTTTACCTATCGGCGCATTGCCTGATCAACGGTCAGCGAATCGGAAACATTCCATCATCGTTTGTCCTATGTGCATTTCAATAAAACATCAAATATTTCCTGTCTATTTGGCTTTTTGCAGGAAAGGCGTGACCAGATCCATCGGCAAGGGGAATACGATGGTCGTATTCTTGTCCGCGCCAATTACCGTCAGCGTTTCCAGGTAGCGCAGCTGGATGGCCTGCGGTTCCTGCGCCAGTATCTTGGCAGCCTGATACAACTTTTCCGAAGCCTGCAGTTCGCCCTCTGCGTGTATGACCTTGGCGCGCCGCTCGCGTTCCGCTTCGGCCTGCCGTGCAATCGCCCGTATCATGGATTCGGTCAGGTCGACTTGCTTGATCTCGACATTGGCGACCTTGATGCCCCAGGAATCGGTCTGCGCATCCAGTGCTTCCTGTATGTCGCGGTTCAGTTTTTCTCGCTCCGCCAGCATGTCGTCCAGCTGATGTTTGCCCAGCACCGAGCGCAGCATGGTTTGCGCCAGTTGGCTGGTGGCGTTGAGGTAGTTCTGTACCTGGATGATGGCCTTTTGCGGATCGATCACGCGCAGATACACCACGGCGCTGACCTTCACGGAAACGTTGTCGCGCGAAATCACGTCCTGGGTGGGCACTTCCAGCACGACCGTGCGCAAGTCCACCCGCACCATCTGCTGAATGCCGGGGATCAGGATAACCAGGCCCGGCCCCTTGACCTTCCAGAAGCGACCGAGGGTAAAGACGACACCGCGCTCGTATTCGCGAAAGATCTTCAGGCTCGAGAACGCCAGCAATACGAGCAGCAAAACAGGCACCGCACCGAAACTAATTTCCCATTCCATGTCAGTCTCCTTAATAAAGTGTTCAGCGACGCCGAATGAGTCCCCTCTCCCTCTGGGAGAGGGTTAGGGTGAGGGATGGCACGTTGAAATCTCACCCTCACCCCAGCCCTCTCCCAGAGGGAGAGGGAGAAAAAGCGGACTAAATCGGCGCATCCCTTATTCACGTTTTTGCGTCTTCCGCCTCTACATCCAGAATCAGTCCGCGCACTTGCATAACCCTGATTTTCTGTCCGCGGTTAAACGGCTGCTTGCTGTTGATACGCCAGGTTTCGCCGTGCACGCGCGCCCATCCTTTCGTGCCATCGAAATCGTCCAGCACTTCGCCGGTGGCGCCGATCAATTCCTCGTGGCCGCTCACCACAGGACGGTTGCGCGCCCTCAGCGCCATGCCGACGACAAGGAAGATGAACAACGCACTGGCGAGGGCCACCGGCACGATTACTGACCACGGAACGCCGTATCCCGGAATATCGGTATGGATCAGCATGACGGAGCCCATCACGAACGCAATCACTCCGCCTATGCCGAGCGCGCCGAAGGTGGGCATGAACGCTTCGGCGGTCATGAAGACGATGCCGAGAATAATGAGACCCAGTCCCGCGTAGTTGATGGGCAGCACCTGAAATGCGAATAGCGCAAGCAGCAGCGATATGGCGCCGATGACACCGGGCAACACGAATCCCGGATTGGAAAACTCAAAAAATATTCCGAACAGTCCGGCAAGCATCAGCAGGTAGGCGATGCTCGGGTCGGCAATGACAGACAACAAACGGCTGCGCCAATCCGGGTCCACTGCAACGATGCGAGCCCCGGCCACGTTGAGCGTGCGCTCCACACCCAACACGTTCACCTTGCGCCCATCCAGTTGGCGCAGCAGGTCGGGTATGTCGGTGGCAACCACATCAATAACCTTGATCTTCTTTGCTTCGGCGGCGGTGAGGCTCACCGCTTTGCGCACCGCCTGCTCCGCCCATTCGACATTGCGGCCGCGCATTTGCGCCAGGCTGCGGATGTACGCGGAAGCATCATTCATCAGTTTGTGCTCCATCGTGGTCAGCGGTGCAGCTGCGCCGGCGGACGTCGATTTGTCTGTTGCATCTTTTTCATGCTCGCCGTTCTTGCTGCCTTTTTGCGGTTGCTCATCCGAACCGGGCATGCTGCCCACACCTATCATGACAGGCGAGGCGGCACCCAGATTGGTCGCTGGTGCCATGGCGGCAATGTGGCTGGCATAGAGGATGTAAGTTCCGGCGCTCGCGGCACGCGCGCCGTCGGGTGCAACGAAGGCGGCAACGGGCACCGACGAGGCGATGATCTGCTTGATGATCTGGCGCATGGACGTGTCCAATCCGCCGGGCGTGTCCAGCTTCAACACCACTAGTTGTGCCTGCTGGTCGGCAGCGGAACCCAGACCGCGCACGATGTAATCCGCCGTGCCCGGACTGATGGCGCCGTCAACACTGAGTACGACCACGACGGGTGCAGATGCCGCCGCGCGGCATGTCCAGACAATCAGGAGCAGGCCAAACCATAGAGTACGCAGGATGCAATAACGAGACATCGACATAGAGCCTTTCTCGTGCCTGAAGGTTTACATCGGCGGTTTCATGCCATTCGTGCCGACGCTGATGTACTGCGCCGTCAGGCTGCCATTGGCGCCTTGCAGCGCAATGCAGAAGATTTGCGCACCCACCTTCAGCACCGACTGGTCGGCGGGCTGAAAAGCAACGATGGGCACACCCTTTGGAACAACGATTTTCGTCTTACCGCCTTTGTAGCTCAGTGTCAGTTCCTTGCCTTCGCGAGTGTTGGCGATTGCGTCCACGTTGGCATTGGTCATGGTGGAGTCTGGCTCAAGATCCCATGCGTAGTGGCCTTCACCGAGACCGCGTTGCGATTCGGCGAACACATGTACCTCACGCGCGAGCAGTGGACCTTCGGGAGTCTTGGAAATGGTGGTTACACCGACGAAGCCGTCCTGTTTGATGTCACTCATCTTGAGTGCAACAATTGTTTTGAATGTGGTGGACTCGATAACGCCTATGTTCAGGCTCTTGCCTTCGCGCGTTTTCACCTGTAACGCGTGACCGTCGAAACCGGTAATGGAGCCGCGCACTCTTACGCTGAGCGCTGACTGTGCCTCCGCATTTGCCCATCCAAACAAAATTGCACTAGCCAACAACAATGCACTGGCCTTGTTCATGGTGCGATCCTCAAGTAGCTGCTCTGGATGAATATCGAAATTGCGAAAATTGGAGTCAATTAATTTTATTAAGTTCTGTTTTTTTGTGATGCGGCAAGCAACATTAATGTGCTCTTGCATTGAAAACCCACATCGTCAAAATATCTGAAGGTGTAGCAAGCTCGTTCAATGCAGCAAGGTCGCCATCACTTGCCGGCAATATTCGCCTTGTTCGCAATGGTTGTATTCTTTGCTGCGGCTGTTAGCATTAGCCGCAAGATGCAGTTTGATTTGTTGCTCACCGAGTGAATTGTTGCAGGCGAAACCAAATGAACATTCCACTGTCTCCTGGAAAGAAAACATTGCACCTTGTCATTCACGGTCGCGTGCAGGGCGTGTTCTTCCGTCAATCAATGACGCGCGAGGCGCAATATCTGGCGATCTCGGGCTGGGTGCGCAATCGCAGTGACGGTACCGTGGAAGCCGTGGTGCACGGCGCACCCGCTGCAGTGGATGCGATGGTGCGCTGGGCACACAAGGGGCCTGAGATGGCGCATGTGGAGCGCGTCGATGTTTACCCGACGGATGGTGATTACACCAATTTCGAGATCATGAACTGACCATGAAAACGATCCTCATCACCGGCGCAACCGACGGCATTGGCCTGGCGACTGCAACGGAGCTGGCAAGGCTTGGGTATGAGGTGGTGGTGCACGGGCGCAATGAAGACAAGGCGATGCACGCTTGCGATGTGATACGTGCAGTCGTGCCTGAAGCCAGACTACAGACTGCTTATGCCGATTTCGCCGATCTGTCTGCCGTGGCGCGCATGGGGCGCGACCTTGCTGCGCGCTTGCCGCGGCTGGATGTGCTGGTCAACAACGCGGGCGTTTACAAGACAGAGTGGGAGACCACCGGTGACGGCTTTGAGATGACGCTGGCAGTGAACTATCTTGCGCCCTTCCTGCTCACCCATCTGCTGCTGCCGCTATTGAAGAAATCCGCCGCACCGCGCGTGGTTACGCTGAGTTCGATGGTGCATGCGAGTGGACGCATCGAATTCGAGGACATGAACGGTGATCGCGGTTATAACGGTTACCACGCGTACGCCAATTCCAAACTGGCCAACGCGCTGTTTGCGAACGAGCTGGCGCGGCGCGAGCCGTGGCTGACTTCAAACAGCCTGCATCCGGGGATAGTCGGCACCAAGCTGCTGCATGCGGCATTCAGTTTGCCGGGCGAAGCAACGGCAGCCGGTGCGCGCACCTCGGTGTATCTCGCCTCTTCGCCCGAGGTGGACAAGGTGACCGGAAAATATTTCGACAATTGCACGGAAGTTGCGGCGGCAGCACCGGCGCTGGATGAGCAACTGGCGCGGCAATTGTGGGCATGGTCGGAAGATGCAGTGCGCGAATTTCTTGAGTCAGAATAACCCAATATGCTCAAACCCCCTCCAACTCCCCCTTGTCAGGGGGAGAGCAATACCTGCTCCTTCCCTGAAAAGGGGAGGTTGGGAGGGGTTTGAGGCAAATGGATTTTCCGGGTTGTGACGAACCGTATGGGAGTGGACCTTAGTCGGGTAGGGTGGGCAACTTGTTGCCCACGCGGTAGCTACAGGCTTTACCACTTCAACAACAATTTCCCCAGCCACAAACCGAGCAGTCCAATTGCGAGCATAGGCAGGTAATGCCACTCGACGACATGCAGGATGGAGTCGTTCACTTCATGCAGCCGCAACCACAACGCACCGACGCTGAACGCGGAGAGCAGTGCAACACTGCCAGCCAGACGATAGTGGGTGCTGGCAAATTTGCGCATGGAATAGAACGTCCATAGGGCAGGAAGCAAAGTCATCAACGTAATGCTGAGTGTGCACTGGAAACTGTGCACGGGCAGCGGCGCGGGTGGAGTATCGGCTTGCCAGGCAAGCAAGATGACAAACAGGAATATCACCGCAGGCACAACCGGCGCAAAGGCGAGTACACGCTTCTGGTGCAGGTCGGGGAACGCCAACAGGGCTGCGCTGAGCGTGGTGACGATGAACAGGCCGAGCAGCGCAGCGATTTCGGCGAGCAACCACGGGTTATGAAGTTTTTCCAATAATTCCGGGCGCAGGCCGGAGATGGCGAGCGAAACCGCCAGATAGATCGCGGCAGCGATGGTCCATTGCAGGCTCAGCATGAACGGGTGCGGCGCCGGTTTTACCGCACTCGCTTCCTTGCTCAGGCTTGCCACCAGTTGTTCGATATTGTCCATTAACGTTCAAGCCTTTCTCGCAAAACCTTGTAGGCGCGATGCGCCGCGACTTTCACCGCCGATTCATTCATGCCGATTTTCTCGGCGACTTCCTTGGCGGTGTAACCCTCCTGATGCATTAGTTGCAGGATGAGCGCCTGCTTCTCGGGAAGTTTTTGCACCTCCCCGCTGATGGATTCGTAACTCATCTCACTTTCGGTTACATGTTCGTGCAAATTTTCTTCGAGCTCGTCGAAATCGATGGCGTGGCGCAACTGGTCTGAATAATGCGCACGCAGGTGATCCAGCAGCCGGAATTTGGCGATGGCGTAGGCCCAGGGCTTGTAGGGGCGCTTGCCGTCGTAGGTATGGCGGGCTTTGTGGATGGACAGCAGGATTTCCTGCAGCAGGTCATCTACTTCGTTGGAAAAGCGCAGGCGTTTGGACAGGAACGGGCGCAGCAGGCGCGTCGTCTCCGTGAGCAGGGTGGCGTAAGCGCGCTGGTCTCCGGCCAGAGACTGGCGCATCAGTGCTTCCAGATTGTCGTTTTGTGATTCCAGTGTGTAACCTTTTTCCGGCGCCCGCCGAACATAGCAGTGCAAATGATTTGTGATGCTGTATTCACAGTATCAAACCATCTGCGATGATGCCACTATTAAATTAAAGGAGATTCAAATGAACAAACTTTATTCAATCATTCTCTCGATGTGTCTGGTTGCATCCAGCGGCCTGGCGCTGGCCATGGATGACATGTCCATGGACAAGGGTGCGATGAGCAAGGATTCCATGAGCAAGGACGCGATGCACAAGGACAGCATGGCGAAAGATTCCATGAAAAAAACCGCGCCCATGCACAAGAGTTCCAACCACAAGGACAGCAAGGAAAAAGATTCCATGAAGATGCATGACACAATGGGCAAGGACAAGGGGATGTAATAATTTTTTGTTTTTCGCACTGCGGGTGGTCGACCGCCCGTTGTTGCGGAATAAAACAGGGGAGCAAGATGCAAAACCGGAATAATGAAATGACCAGCCCGCAACGCAGGCGTTTGCTGCAGGGGCTGACGGCAGGCTTGCTGGCCACGCTATTGCCGGCAATGAAGGCGATAGCCGCTACGTTCACTCCGCCGCCGAAACTGCCCGAGACGCAATCGGTCTACCGCGTAACGGGCAAGGCGTGGGTGAACGGCAACCGGGTGGATGCCACGACGCGCATCGGGCCAAACGATACGGTGAAGACGGGAAAGGACAGCGAACTCGTGTTCGTGGTGGGCGATCATGCGATGCTGTTGCGCGGCAACAGCCATCTGGTGATCCAGCCAAAAGAGGGCAGCGAGATTGGCTCGCTGCTGATCGGCGGTTTGCGTTTATTTGCGGGCAAGCTGCTTTCGGTATCGCGCAACAAGGGCATGCGCATCGAAACGCCGACGGCCACCATCGGCATTCGCGGCACCGGGGTTTATCTGGAAGCGGGGCCGGAGAAGACCTTCTTCTGCAATTGTTATGGCGAGGTCGATGTGATTGCCAACAGCGACGAAACCAGCAAGGAAACCGTGGTTTCCAGGCACCACGACAAACCGCTCTATATTTACGGAAAGGGCCAGCCGGGACAATGCATACATGATGTGCAGCGCCTGGCCAGGCCCAATCATTCCGATGAGGAATTGATGCTGGCAGAGGCATTGGTCGGTCGCGTACCGCCATTTGCCGAGTAGTTCATACCCGGCATATCCACTCTACCGACAAGCAGATGTAACTTTTTTTCCGGCTGGTTCGAACTTAGGTACAGACGGGGAAACCTAAAGTATCAAGTTCAACGAGATTCCAAGGAGGTTACATCATGCACCGCAGAGAATTTTTGACCGCATTATCAAGTCTGGCACTGGCTTATTCGACACGTTCTTTTGCCGCGAAGGCGGTAACCAATGATCAGGTGACCATCATGAAATATTCCGATGACGGCAAGCCGCTCGGGCTTGCCACTG
>CAYOJU010000086.1:0-13152 GCA_964404355.1 uncultured Sideroxydans sp.
CGCGATGAATTGCGCCGCGAGTGGAATCAGCCCGTGCGCTGGCCTTTATGGCTGGCCGGGGCGTTTTTGCTGGGGTTCGGGGTGTGGCTGTGGCGGGTGTTGCAGAAGCGGGAAGATGCAAGGTGAGTCGGTCAATTTTGGGCCGAAAAGAAAGGCCGAAATTGAATTGTTTCAGCATGCTTCGCTGCAAACAACTCAATTCGGCCTGAATCTTATTACCAGCTTGTGACCCTGGAATTGCGCTGGATCAGGGGGCTCTCAACTCCGGCATTTTCAGCAAGGAATCCTGCATTTTCAGCAACGAATCCAGAGTGGCACGTTTGCCGGAAAGCGAGTAATCGGATTTGAATTCGCTGAATTCTGCATTGCCCTCACCTGTCACCGCTGGTTTGCCGATCACTTTTCCGCTGATGTCGGTGATGTTGCAGGTCAGGTTAACCGAGAACTTTGTCGGTGGCCATGTGAAGGCGCTTGGCGATGAAGATTGGGTCGTGATTTCTGGTGTGATGATGTAGTTTATCGAATGCTTGGCTATCGCTTCTGCATCATTGGGAGATTTGAGCATTGTGACGCTCTTGAACACGTTGCTCAACATCTTGTAGAGGGCGGTTTCCATATCCTTGTAGGGCGTGTATTTCACCGAATCACCGCCGCCACCTCCTGTCTTCACCAATTTCTCGCGCATGTCGGCAGGGATGTAGTAACCGACGTTCTTGTCGATGGCTTGAGCGTTGCCGGAGCGTTCAACTTTGGAGATATCCGGGCTGATGACCAGCGGGTGTGCGCAACCGGTGATGACCGCAACGACGGCCAGCATTGAGATGAGTTTAATAATACGCATGTGAATAGCCTTTCCTATTGAGGTTATTAAAGTAATTCAAGTGTTACTTGAGCGCTTCCAGAAAATCATGATCTGCGTACAGTGTTGCGAGAAGTTTCTGAACCAGGTTCGGATACTGTTGCTGTCCGCGTGGAACGGCTATTGCACCGGCGAAAGAGGATTCCCATTGGTCATGAATCGTCTTGATCTGGTCGTAGCGTACCTGCGCACCTTTTTTGACGACGAACCGGGCCTCGATGTCACCTGTCCCGATGCTGAAACCGGCGATGTTGATGTCGTTTTTCAGAAGCGACCCGGATATTTCGATGTCGGTGTCAGCTTTCAGTTTTCCTGCGAGGGACAACTCCTGTTTGATGGCTTCGGCGAGATAAGCCGCGTAAGAACTCTCATAGGGGGAATTCATGCGTGATCCGCGTAACGTGATTGGGTTGGCATTGCCCGGACCCGGGATGGAATCAAATTTACCAACCTTCGCGGATACGTTTCCGGCTTCCTTCAGCAGTTGAACGTTATCTATGGATGCAGTATATAGCGGTCCGTTTGTGGAACAGCCGCTTGTTATGGTTCCGAAGAGAATTACGAGTGACAGCAGTCCGATACGGCGCATCTGAACCCCCTTGAGTGAATTAAATATATTTTTAAAACAGTCGCTTACGTGATGTTCGGACGCGACTTTAGGAATTGTAAAGGAATTGTGAGGTAATAGCTATGATTGCAATATTGTCTTGATTCAGGCCTTCTGAAGTTGGCTTTTCAGAGACTTCAAGCTTGATTGCAATCACCCAATTCGCTCGCCAGGAATCATTGGGAATCTTCCCATGCCTGTTGCAACGCGCTGAAAAATACTTCGACCGGTTGGGCGCCGGAAACGGCGACATTTTCATCAATTACAAAGAACGGTACGGCTGTGATGCCGAGGTTTGCCGCGCGTTCTTCGTCTGCACGCACTTCTTTGGCATAAGCGTCGCTTTTCAGCATGGCCAGTGCCTCATTTTCGGCAACGCCGAACTCGGGGGCGAGGCGGGCCAGTGCGGCATGGTCGCCCACCGGCAGCGATTCGGAAAAATAGGCTTGCATGAGGCGTTCGGTTGCACCGTCCCCCAGTTGTTTTGATCCGGCAAAGTGGAGGAGGCGGTGTGCGTCGAAGGTGTTGCCGGGGCGTGCATCGGCAAGGTGGTATTCCAGTCCGGCTTCTTTAGCCACTGCAGTGACGTGTGCATTCATTGCGACAGCTTCCTGCGGGCTGACCCCGTATTTTTGCGCCAGCATCTCTTCCAGGGTGCCCGGCAGTTGGCGGGGAGAATCCGGATCGAGTTCAAAACTGCGCCAGATTACTTCCATGCTTTCCCAGTGCGGGAATTTCGCAAGCGTCATTTCCAGGCGCCGTTTGCCAATGTAGCACCATGGGCAGATCACATCCGACCAGACTTCTATTTGCATGGCAAATCTCCTAGGTCAACAGCTTGAAGGCGTGGGTCCAATCGTTACGCAGGAACCCAGGTATGCACCACAGGATGCAAAGCGGTTCGATGGCTCGGGCGGCTTCAGCTTTGCCCATGTCCTCCGTTTCCCAGCCGAACTGGTCGAGGATTGCAGTCACGATCTTCTTGGCAGGATCATCGTTGCCGCAGATGAACATGGTTGGCTTGCCGCCTTTGAACTGCGGATTGACCATGAATGCATTGCCGACAGAATTGAAAGCTTTGACGAAACGCGCACTTCTGAATTCGCGCTGCAAGCGTTCCATTTGCGAATCGTCGAGCGTGGTGAAGTACTTCAAGACTCCGTTGACAGGAGGTGCGTCGTCTATGGGATTGGTCGCATCAATGACGGGCTTGCCGGCAAAATTGGAAGCACCCGCAAGTCGCAGGGCATCTGCAGCAGCTGCACCTTTGACTGCCAAAACAATCAGCTCGCCGAATTTTGCCGCGTCGGCAAAATTAGCGACACTTGCTTTGGGGTTTTTGGTCAGCCATTCGGCAAGTTTGTTCGGAGTACGTGTGCCCAGCGTGACTTCGTGGCCGTGTTTGAGAAATCCGCCTGCCAGCGCCTTTGCTACATCTCCTGATCCAAGGATTCCGATTTTCATGACGTTCTCCCTAATTGAATGAATTGATGAAGCGCAGGGATTCGACTACTGCTCTTGCTACTAAGTTTCTGCCGGTTTGGGCGCAGTCATTCTCTTCCTCACCCGGGGGGTTGGCAATCCGGCGTTTGCCTTACAATAGCGGCACTCATGATTGCCTACCTCATCCGCCGCATCCTCTACGCTGTACCCATCCTCATCGGGGTGAATCTGCTCACCTTTGCGCTGTTTTTCGTGGTGAATACGCCGGACGATATGGCGCGCATGCAGCTTGGCATCAAGCGCGTGACGCCTGAAGCAATTGAGAAATGGAAACAGCAGCGCGGTTACGACAAGCCACTGCTGGTCAATCGCGCGGCCAACGGTACGAACAAATTTACCGAGACCATTTTCTGGCGGAAATCTGCCGGTATGTTCGTATTTGATTTCGGCTACTCGGACGACGAGCGCAGCATCAGCCGTGAAATTACCGCACGTATGTGGCCGAGCCTGGCCATTGCGTTGCCCACTTTTCTTGTCGGTCTGTTTGTGTATGTCAGCTTCGCCTTGCTGATGACCTTGTTTCGTGCCACAGCGCTGGATATGGCGGGTGTGGCGTTGTGCGTGTTGCTGATGTCCGTATCCAGCCTGTTCTATATCATCGGCGGGCAATTCCTGGTGAGCAAGCTGTGGAATCTGGTGCCCATTTCGGGTTACGCGGGCGGGACAGACAGTTTCAAATTCGTGGTGCTGCCTATTGTGATCGGCGTAATGGGCGGTATCGGCTCCAGCAGCCGCTGGTACCGCACCATCTTCCTCGAAGAGATCGGCAAGGACTATGTGCGCACGGCACGAGCCAAGGGTTTGTCCGAGTTGCGCGTGCTGTTTACGCATGTACTGAAGAACGCGATGATCCCCATCCTGACCGGGGTGGTGGTGGTCATTCCGCTGCTGTTCATGGGTAGCCTGCTTACCGAATCGTTCTTTGGCATTCCCGGTCTCGGCAGTTACACCATTGATGCCATCAATGCGCAGGATTTCAGCATCGTGCGCGCGATGGTATTTTTGGGTTCGGTGCTGTACATCGTCGGCCTTATCCTGACGGATATTTCATATACCCTCGTCGATCCAAGGGTGAGACTACAATGAGTTTCATGCCTGTCATCCTGTGGAGCGATGCGCTGGTGTTCCTGCTGCTGGCAGCAGGGGTTGCCAGTGCCTGGTATATACGGCGGCACGAACATCTGTTGCTGCCATGGCGGCGGGTTGGGAAAAGCAGCGTGGCACTGGTGTCGCTGCTGGTGCTGTCATTATTTCTGCTGACTGGACTGCTGGACACGCTGCATTTTCGGGTTGCCTTGCCGCAGACGAATGGCGCTGAGAAGGTGTACTCGCCGGAAGTGCTGAGTGTGTTCGACAAGCTCGTTACACCGTTGCGCACGCATAACGAAAAGACCTACTCGGAACCGTTTGCGCTGACGCTGTATGCCAAGGAAAGCATGACGGATGCGCAGGGCAATATTGTGCGAGAGTATCCCAGGCTGCGCTATGGCGGAGTACATTTGGCGGATGCATCACAGCGCGGTGCAGATGTGCTGCAGCGGGGCTTGTTTGGGGGGCTGGCCGGGCTGGCGATAGCCGCATTGCTGGTGTCTCTGGCCAAGCGCAGGATCAGGCAGCGCGCGGTATTTGCCGCCATTCTCATCGTTGCGCCGGTCATCGGTGCTTTCTTAAATCTCGCCTCTGTTTATCACGTGCTCGGTACGGACAAGGTGGGACAGGATGTGCTCTATCTCTCGCTGAAGAGCATCCGCACTGGGCTCATCATCGGAACGGTGACAACCCTGGTGACGTTGCCTCTGGCCTTGTTCCTGGGTACTGCTGCGGGTTATTTTCGCGGCTGGGTGGATGATGTCATCCAGTATCTTTATACCGTGCTGAGTTCCATTCCCAGTGTGTTGCTGATTGCGGCGGCAGTGCTGATGATGCAGGTGACCATCGATACCCATCCGCAATGGTTTGACACGGCTGCGTCACGTGCCGACCTGCGCCTGGTATTTCTGTGCCTGATTCTGGGCGTGACGAGCTGGACCGGGTTGTGCCGCCTGTTGCGCGGCGAGACACTGAAGCTGCGCGAGATGGAATATATCCAGGCGGCGCAATCGTTCGGTGTGTCCTCGGTGCGTATCCTTGCTCGCCATATCATGCCCAATGTGATGCACATTGTGCTGATCTCACTGGTGATGGATTTTTCCGCGCTGGTGCTGGCGGAGGCGGTGCTGTCGTATGTCGGTGTGGGTGTCGATCCGTCCATGATCAGCTTCGGCACGATGATTAATGCCGCGCGACTGGAAATGGGGCGCGAGCCGATGGTGTGGTGGGCTCTGGCGTCTGCCTTCGGCTTCATGCTGGTGTTGGTGCTGGCGGCGAACCTGTTCGCCGATGCAGTGCGCGATGCGTTCGATCCGCGCCTGAACCGGACGGAGTTGGGCGCATGAGTCTGTTCAAGTTGGATAACCTCATTACGAGCTTGCGCAATGGCGCACACATTGTGGACGACATTTCGTTCGAGATTGCGGCGGGTGAAACCTTTGCGCTTCTCGGCGAGTCCGGTTGCGGAAAATCCATGACCGCGCTTTCGCTGATGCGCCTGCTGCCGGATGGCGTGGTACATGCGGGGGGCGCGGCGCAGATGGAGAGCGCAAAGCTGTTTGACTTGCCCGAGCGCGAAATGCGCGGGGTGCGCGGCGGAAAAATGGCAATGATCTTTCAGGAGCCGGGACTGAGCCTGAATCCGGTGATGACGGTGGGCGAGCAGATTGCCGAGGTATTGGTGCTACACCAGGGGAAGAAGGGCGCTGCCGCAGTCGCTCGCGGCATCGAATTGCTGGATCAGGTTGGTATTCCCGATGCGGTTCGCCGGATGGATGAATATCCGTTCCAGCTTTCCGGCGGGATGAAACAACGTGTGATGATTGCGATGGCGCTGGCAGGCAGCCCGAAGTTGCTGATTGCCGACGAACCAACGACCGCGCTGGATGTGACGATACAGGCGCAGGTACTGCAGCTGCTGCGCGATACGCAGGACAAGAACAAGATGGCGATGCTGCTGATCACGCACGATCTCGGCGTGGTGGCGGAGACCGCGCATCGCGTCGGTGTGATGTACGCGGGGCAGATCGTTGAACAGGCCAATCGCGAGCAATTATTCGCCAAGCCTTTGCATCCCTATACACAGAAGTTGTTTGCGGCGTTGCCAAGTGCCGGGCGCAAGGGGCAACCATTGAGCGCTATTCCCGGCAGTGTGCCGCCGCTGGGAAGTATCAAGCTGGGGTGCAGGTTTGCGGCCCGTTGCGAGAAGGCATGGACGCTATGTACTGAACAGACTCCCACCTGGACGGTTGTTGAAGGGCAGGGGGTGAGGTGTCATCTATATTCGGAACCGGTAGCTGGTAGCTTGTTGCCGGTAGTTATAAGCGAAAAACCGGAAGGACGGCAGCCCCAGTCTGGCTACGAGCTACAGGCTACGAGCTACCCGCTCCTGCAGGTTGAAAACCTGCAAGTCCATTTCCCCATCCGCAAAGGTCTCTTGCAACGAGTGGTCGGACAGGTGAAGGCGGTGGATGGCGTGACGCTGGACATTGCGCAAGGCCGAACGCTGGCGCTGGTGGGCGAATCCGGCTGCGGCAAGACGACGCTGGGAAAAGCATTGCTGCAATTGATCAGGCCCACAGCCGGAAGCGTGCGTTTTGGCGGCAAGGAGCTGACCAGAACGAAAGCGGCGCGGGCATCGATGCAAATGGTGTTCCAGGATCCTTATGCTTCGCTCAATCCCAAGATGCGCGTGGCGGAGATACTCGAAGAGGGGATGAATGCGCTTCATATTGGCGTCGACAGTGTATCGCGACAGGCTCATATCGATGAGATGCTGGATAAAGTCGGTTTGGCACGCGACAGCAAATGGCGCTATCCGCACGAGTTTTCGGGTGGTCAACGACAACGTATCGCCATCGCCCGAGCCCTGGCGGTGTCGCCGCAATTGCTGATCTGCGACGAACCCACCAGCGCTCTGGATGTGTCGGTGCAGGCGCAGATACTGAATCTGCTGAAATCTTTGCAACAGGAACTGGGGTTGAGTTTCCTCTTCATTACTCACAATCTGGGCGTCGTGGAATATCTTGCGCATGAGGTGTGTGTGATGTACCTGGGGCGCATCGTTGAACGCGGAACGACGAAAGACGTGCTGCATTCTCCCAGGCACCCCTATACACAGGCATTACTGTCGGCTGTGCCTCGAATTGACGGGCAAGGCAGGGAATACGTCAAGCTGGAGGGCGATCTGCCTTCACCCGCAAATCCGCCGACAGGATGTCATTTCTCGCCGCGCTGCCCCCAGGTCATGCCGGTCTGCGGGCAATATCCGGACGTGACCGAAATCAGCACAACACACGGCGTGCGTTGCCACTTGTATCGGGAACAGGCTTAGTTTGCTTGCTTGCGCTGGGGAGGGTTGTAAGCGACCTTCATGTTGGCCGCTTTCTGGGAACTGGTTTTCCTGGCCTTGGCTTTGGTCGCAACGACATTGCGCTTGTGAAAGCTGCGGCGGGGGTGATCGGCCAGCACGATGTTGAAGCGTTGACCGATATGCAAACGGGAACTGCCGTGGTTTGCTTCGCGCAACTGGTTCTGGCTTACGTGAAAGCGACGTGCAATGGTGGAAATGGTGTCGCCGCGGCGTACCGTGTAACGGACGGCCCCGTACATCTCAGCCACTGCCGATGGGTGCATGTTGAAAGCGGTGAATTCGACGGCGGGCGCATCGTCGCCGATGGGTACCAGCAGGGTCTGACCATTGCTCTCCTGAGCATATTTGGAAAGGCCGTTCGCCGTGCGTAACTCGGCCAGTGTCAGACCGAAGTGTTCGGCGATCTGCTCGAAACTTTCGCCTTTCTTGCTCTCATAGGGCTGCCACGAAACCAGGCGCTGATTGGTTTTGGCCATATTCGTGCGGAAAGTCTCAACCTTGTCTACCGGCAGTAACAGTACATTGCTGTTGTCCTTATCCTGCAATATCACCGGACGGTTATGGCCGGGATTGAGTGCCATGAACTCTTCCATCGAGATATTGGCTAACTCGGCGGCCACTTTCACGTCGATGTGTTTCTGTGTGGCGACAGCTTCGAAATAGGATTCATTGGGAATGCCGCTCAGCACCAGATTGAAGTGTGCCGGATCGTTCACGATGTTCTTGATGGCCAGCAACTTCGGCACATAGTTGCGCGTTTCACGCGGTAACTTGAGATGCGAATAGTCGGTAGGTTTATGGCTCTTGCGGTTCCTTGCCTGGGCGCGCATCACGGAATTTTCGCCACAGTTGTAGGCCGCTAAGGCCAGTTCCCAATCGCCGAACTGGTCATGCAGCTTTTGCAGATAATCCAGTGCGCCGTTGGTGGCGCCGATGATGTCGCGACGGCCATCATGCCACCAGTTCTGCTCCATGCCGAAATGCTTGCCGGTGGAAGGAATGAATTGCCAGATGCCGGAGGCGCTCGCAACAGAATTGGCGCTGGGATTGAATGCGCTTTCGATCATCGGCAGCAGGGCAATCTCCGAAGGCATGTTGCGACGTTCCACTTCTTCCATGATGTAGAACAGGTAACGTCGTGCACGTTCCGACATGCGCAACACATAATCGGGATGGCTGGCGTACCACTTCTCGTGGCGCTTGATCAGCGGGCTGTTCAGGTCCTTCATGGTGTAGCCAGCGCGTATGCGTTGCCACAAGTCGATGGAGGGTTGTTCGGGAGCGACAATCATTGCTTCGCGAATTGGAGCCGGCGCTTGTGTTTCCGGCTCAGCCGAGGCAGTGGTCTGAGGCGTTGCGGCTTGAGGTGTTGTAGCTTCGGGTACAGCAGCTTGCGTTGCAGCAGGTGCTGTTGCCGGAGGCTGTGCGTTTGTTGAAGACAGCTCCTGATTATTCAGCGCCAAAGCTGTTTCTGCATTGGATGTCATGGCAACGGAACAGCCGAGCACGGCACTCAAAGTCAGCAGTAACAGTTTGTGGAAAGGCACTATAGATGACCGGAGGAATGAAAGTGTCGCGATGGTAGCGGAGGGGGAGGGATGCGTCAATCTGGAACAGGCATGCGTTACGCCGCCAATTCGCGGTATGAAGCATGTTTTTCAGAGAATTAACGAATGACTTCTTCCGAAACTCGCGGGATATTGGTTACGGCAGCTCATAGTGAACATGGCGCCGAAGCGCCATGTTCACTATGATAGCCAAATCCGATTTTGATTATTTAATGACTTCTTTCAATTGATCAAGAATGGCCGGATTTTCCAGTGTGGAGACATCCTGAGTAATTTCCTCACCCTTGGCGACGGCGCGCAACAGGCGACGCATGATTTTGCCGGAACGGGTCTTGGGCAGGTTGTCGCCGAAGCGGATCTCATCCGGCTTGGCAATCGGGCCGATTTCTTTACCAACCCAGTTGCGCAGTTCTTCAGCCAGTTTCTTTGCCGCTGCCGCATCTTTTGGACGGGCGCCTTTCAGCACCACGAAGGCAACCACGGCCTCGCCCTTGATCTCGTGCGGTTTGCCGACGATGGCGGCTTCCGCCACCAGCGGATTGGCAACCAGTGCGGATTCGATCTCCATGGTGCCGAGGCGGTGACCGGAAACGTTCAGCACGTCGTCGATACGACCCATGATCCAGAAATAGCCATCTTCGTCGCGGTGTGAGGAGTCGCCGGCCAAATAGGCGCCGCGCATTTCTTCAGGGAAGTAGCCTTTCTTGTAGCGCTCCGGATCCCCCCAGATGGTGCGGATCTGCGATGGGAACGGTTTCTTGATGACAAGGAAACCGCCATGCTGGTCATTTACTTCGTCACCTGCTTCGTTGACGATGGTGGCCATGATTCCGGGCAACGGCAGGGTGCAGGTGCCGGGTTTGATCGGCATCGCGCCTGGCAACGGGGCGATCATGTGGCAGCCGGTCTCGGTTTGCCACCAGGTATCGACGATCGGGCAACGTGCGCCGCCAACGGTGTTGTAGTACCACATCCACGCTTCCGGATTGATCGGTTCGCCGACGGTGCCGAGCAGGCGCAGGGAAGACAGGTTGTATTTTGTCGGTTCATCGCCGCCCAGTTTGATCAGCGAACGAATGGCGGTTGGTGCGGTGTAGAAGGTAGTGACCTTGTGATCCTGGATCATTTTCCAGAAACGTCCGGCATCGGGATAGGTCGGCACGCCTTCGAAGATGACTTGTGTTGCACCCATGGCCAGCGGACCGTAGGCAACGTAGCTATGACCGGTGATCCAACCCACGTCAGCCGTGCACCAGAAGATGTCGGAATCTTTGTAGTCGAATACCCATTTCATGGAAACCATGGCGCCCAGCAGATAACCGCCGGTGGAGTGTTGTACGCCCTTGGGCTTGCCGGTGGAGCCGGAGGTATAGAGGATGAACAGCGGATGTTCTGCACCTACCCATTCCGGTTCGCAGGTGCTGTCTTGTCCGGCAACGAGGTCGTGCCACCAGACATTGTTGCTGTTCCATTGTACGTCGCCCTTGGTGCGCTGATAGACGATAACAGAATGCACGCCTTCACAGCCGCCCATGGCCAAGCCTTCGTCCACAGCGGGTTTCAGTGCCAGCGCCTTACCGCCACGGAATTGTCCGTCAGCGGTGATAACTGCCACGGCTTGCGCATCGGTGATGCGCTCGTGCAGGCTCTTGGAGGAGAAGCCTCCGAACACCACAGAGTGGATTGCACCGATACGGGCGCAGGCTTGCATGGAAATTACGGCTTCGATGCTCATCGGCATGTAGATGATTACGCGGTCGCCTTTTTTGATGCCGCGCGATTTCAGGCCGTTGGCGAACTGGCATACACGGGCATACAGATCGCGATAGTTGATTTTGGTGACTTTGCCGTCATCCGCTTCGAAGATGATCGCGGTCTTTTCCGGTTGTGTCTTCAGGTGTTTGTCCAGGCAGTTGTAGGAAACATTCAGTTCGCCATCTTCAAACCATTTGTAAAAAGGAGCATTGCTTTCATCCAGCGTCTTGGTAAAGGGCTTGTGCCAGAGAACGGTTTCGCGTGCGAGGTTTGCCCAAAATCCGGCGTAGTCTTTGGCGGCGGCATCGCACATGGCTTTGTAGGCAGCCATGCCAGAAACATTGGCCTGTTTGACGAATTCATTGGAAGGGTTGAATACACGGTTTTCGTGCATAACGGACTGGATGTTCGACATTAATATCTCCGCAAGTGGTAAATTATTGTTTCAAAAACCTGTTATTTGCTTCAAATCAAAGTCCCATTGGGATGGGTCTTCTGCGTTCGCGATGCTTTCCTGCGACCTGCTCAAGTTTATCATTTCCGGCATGATCGGTTCATTGGACTTGGTTGAGAAAAACACTTTGACGATTGGCGTTAGCAGGCTCTTCTCGGTCTGCTCTATGACTATAGCCAATCTTCCTGACTTGAGCCTTACTAAAGTGCCGGAGGGATAAATGCCTATGGTTTTGACGAAGGCCTGAAATATTCTCTCGTCGAAGTGTCCATTCCGCCATTCCGCCATCTTGCGTATGGTCTCGGCGGGTTCCCAGCCGTTCTTGTAGCAACGGTTGGAGGTGAGGGCGTCGTATACGTCGCACACTGCTCCCATGCGGGAGAACATGGTTAGCCGCTCTTCGGAGAAGCGTTCTGGATAGCCCGTGCCATCGACGCGCTCGTGGTGATGCAGACACACATCAAGCACGGTTGCGGTGATTTCCGGCGATCCGCGCAATATTTCCCAGCCTTTGCGCGGGTGTTCCTTGACGATATTGAACTCCTCGTCGGTAAGTTTGCCGGGCTTATTGAGCAAGTCGTCCGGAATCATCATTTTACCGACGTCGTGCAGGAGTCCGGCAAGCCCAGCTTCTTTCAGGTTGGCGCCGGTCAGGCCGAGTTGTTTGCCCAAGGCGATCATCAGGGCGCAGACGGCCAACGAGTGCATATAGGTGTAATCGTCCTTGGTCTTGAGTCGGGCCAGATTAAGGAATGCTTCCGGGTTGCGCGTAATGGATTCGCTGATTTCGTCGACGAGCGGTGCAGCTTCGCTGACCTTGATGGCGTTGCCCATGCGCGCCTCCTGGAACATGGAAGTGACGGCGGCCTTGCTTTTTGCTTGCAGTGTGCGTGCGCGTTCCAGTTCTTCGTGCAATGGGGTATGCGGTTCAGGCAAGGATTCCTTGACGATGTTTTGTAACTCGTCTTCAATCTTTTTTTGCGCTTCCTCGGAAGTGGATACGACGGCTGCGGATTCGACATCCAGTCCTTTTTCCGTATCAATCCAGACTTCCTGTATGCCGCAGGTTTTCAGCGCGTTCAGGTCTTCGTTTTCCGAGAGCAGAAATGCTTTTTTCCAGAACGGATGATCCATCCAGCTTCCACAGAGTTCATGGATGAACATGCCGGAGCGCACATCTCGTACACGTATTTTTTTCAGCATGGGCCTAAGGGATGGAGTTGACATTTCATAGTGAGGAATTGTAACCCAGTGAACTGTGACTTAACCGAAACGCAGCTTCAGGATCAGTACCATTCCTGCCAATAGTAGAGTGATGCTGTTGGCAATGATAATGGGCCAGGCGCCAAGCAGAATGCCGTATGCAAGCCAGAGTGCTACCCCTGCAGTGAAGAATGCGTACATAAGGAGTGATATGTCCTGAGTGTGCCTGGTCCGCCATACCCGCCAGACTTGAGGGATGAATGAGCCGGTGGTGAGGGCGGCGGCAATGCCGCCTATCCATTCTTGACTGGACATCAGCGCACTCCTTGCTAGAGCAGATGTAGGTTGAACTGCAGAATCCAATGGCTAATTATAAATGCATCGTTGCCATTCATATGGTATCAATACTGGTGAGGCAATTCGTACGGTGGCAGATCCAATTCTCAAGCGACGCAAGAATTTTTTCCCCATATTTCATGCTTGGCAGTAATCTTATGTTGACGGAGGTGCTGAACTTCTGTACAGTTCGCCCCCTTCTCTGACGCGGGGTGGAGCAGTCTGGCAGCTCGTCGGGCTCATAACCCGAAGGTCGTAGGTTCAAATCCTGCCCCCGCAACCAAACATCAGGAAACGGTTTTAAGTTTAAACGCAGTGCGTACAAAAATGAGTTGACGGAAGTCGTTCGCTCTATATAATGCGCACCTCTTCGCGGCTGAGGCTGCAGAGGAAGTGGAAGAAAAA
>CAYOJU010000087.1:0-13014 GCA_964404355.1 uncultured Sideroxydans sp.
GTTATCCCGCCACACACAGCGAATGGGTGCGCCCCGGCATCATGCTCTATGGCGCCTCGCCGTTCACCGATACCAGTGCGCAGCAATTCGGTCTACGACCGGTAATGACGCTATCCAGCGAGATCATCTCGGTACGCGAACTGAAAGCGGGCGACCGCGTCGGTTATGCCGGGCTGTTTCGCGCCGACAAAACCATGCGCATTGGAACGGTGGCCTGCGGTTATGCCGACGGCTATCCGCGCCATGCGTCTACGGGCACACCTATCCTGGTGAATGGAATGCGAACTCGTACCTTGGGGCGGGTGTCTATGGATATGCTGGCAGTGGATTTGAGCGAGTTGACGGATGCCGACGTCGGCAGTCGAGTGACCTTGTGGGGGGCAGGCTTGCCGGTGGAAGAAGTGGCCAGTGCAGCCGGAACCATTAGTTACGAGTTGATGTGTGCGCTGACCTCACGGGTGCCAATCAATTATTGAATTTTTGTTGGTGTCCCCGACAGGAATCGAACCTGTAATTGACCCTTAGGAGGGGCCGGTTATATCCATTTAACTACGAGGACAGATGGATACGATACGGCGCGCATTCTAACGTAAAATCCCGTCCTCGCTTATCCGGAGCAAGGAGTTCCCCATGAAATGGCTGATCCTGTTCGGTTTGTTTGCAGCATTGGCGCTGCTTGTCGCCCAGATGGCGCGGGCGGGCGAATTGCCCAAAGTGGGCGAGGCGGCACCCGATTTTGACCTGCCCGACCAGAACGGGGTGAAGCACACCCTGCACGAATTCACGGGCAAATGGCTGGTACTGTATTTCTATCCCAAGGACGACACGCCCGGTTGTACGCAGGAGGCGTGTGCCTTCCGTGACGATTTGCATAAACTGGAGGCCTTGGGCGCTCAGGTGGTAGGCATCAGTGTGGACGACAGCAACAGCCATGCCGAGTTCGCGAAAAAATATCACTTGCCCTTCCCGTTGCTGGCGGACAAGACCGGCGAGGTGGCGGCGCATTACGGTGCGCTGATGAATTTTGTGTTGTTCAAGATTGCGAAGCGTTACACCTTCCTGATCGACCCGCAGGGCAAGGTTGCCAGGGTGTACGAAAAGGTGGAGACCTCGAAGCACTCGCAGGAAATCATCGAAGATTTGAAACAGTTGATCGAGAAAGGTAAGTCATGAAGTATCCGAACGTGAATTTATTTGCCGCGTGGTTTTTTCTGGCTCATTTGGTGGTGATGGGTTGGGTGGCTGCTGCGGGGAATTTCCTGCTGGAGCTGCTGGGCGTTCATACACAGGAGGGCTTTATACCGGGACGCATGGTTGGTGCGCTGCTGCTGATGTTTGCCATCTATCTGGTTTTCCACTTTATGCGCGCATTGCCACCGCAGGGAAAACCGGAAGGCTATGGATATGCAATCGGACACCGAGTGGTTTTCGCCGCCAATATTTTTGCGTGCCTGTTGATCGTATTTCAGTATTTCGAGCCTAGTATCACGGATCACAACACGCATCTGATACTCGATCAATTCGCTACCTCATTCGGTTATTTTGCGATGGCCTGCTTCGCCATCGGGTTCTCGCTCATCTATCAATCCTCGTTGCCGCAGGAAGAAAAACACTAAATGCCGTATATCACGCTGGATAAAGCCGCGCTGGCTTTTGGTCATGTTGCACTGCTGGATCATGTGGATTTTCAACTGGACGAAGGCGAGCGTGTCGGCCTGATCGGGCGCAACGGCGGCGGCAAGTCCAGCCTGCTCAAGGTGCTGGCCGGGCAGGCGCATCTTGATGACGGGACACTGTGGCGCCAGCCTTCCACGCGCATTTGTTATGTCAGCCAGGAACCCGTGCTGGATTCCAATGCCACCGTGTTCGACGAAGTGGCGCGCGGCCTGGGCGAATTGCACCAGATCATCACCGATTACCACCATTTGTCACATCAACTGGCCGAGCCGGATGCCGATTTCGACAAACTGCTGGAAGCCATGCAGCCGCTGCAAACCGCGCTGGAAGCGCAGAACGGCTGGGCGGTGCAGGCACGCATTGAGACCGCAATCCAGCGCCTGGAACTCGACCCGGAGGCGCTGGTAGGCTCGCTCTCCGGAGGAGTGCGCAAGCGCGTGGCGCTGGCGCAAGCGCTGGTGGCTGAACCGGAAGTGTTGATTCTGGACGAGCCGACCAACCATCTGGATTTTTCCTCCATCGAATGGCTGGAAGGATTGCTCAAGGATTTTCGTGGCAGCGTGCTGCTGGTTACTCACGATCGACGCTTTCTGGATAACGTTGCCACGCGCATCGTCGAACTCGATCGCGGCAAACTGGCGAGTTTTCCCGGCAACTTTGCTGCATACCAGAAGATCAAGGAACGCATGCTGGCGGATGAAGCGGTGGTGAATGCCAAGTTCGACAAGGTGCTGGCGCAGGAAGAAGTGTGGATACGCCAGGGCGTGAAAGCGCGGCGCACGCGCAACGAAGGCCGCGTGCTGCGGCTGGAATCATTGCGGTTGGAGCGTGCAGCACGGCGCGAGAAGCTGGGCAAGGTCGAAATGAACCTTGAAGCAGGCGACCGCTCCGGCAAGCTGGTGGCGGAACTGGATCACGTGAGCAAGTCGTTTGGTACGCGCAAAGTAGTGGACGACTTTTCCTGCCGCATCCAGCGCGGCGACAAGATAGGCTTGCTCGGTCCCAACGGTGCGGGCAAGAGCACGCTGCTCAAGATCATCCTGGGCGAGCAGGCGCCGGACTCTGGTTCCGTGAAGCTGGGTACCAAGTTGAGCGTGGCCTACTTTGACCAGTTGCGCGCGCAGCTCGACGACAACAAGACGCTGGCCGATACCATCAGCCAGGGCTCGGATTTCATCGAGATCGGCGGTGCGAAAAAGCATGTCATCAGCTATCTCGGCGATTTCCTGTTTGCGCCGGAGCGTGCGCGTTCTCCGGTGAAGTCGTTGAGTGGCGGCGAGCGCAATCGCCTGCTGCTTGCGCGCCTGTTCACACGTCCCAGCAATGTGCTGGTGCTGGATGAGCCGACCAACGACCTTGACATCGAGACGCTGGAATTGCTGGAAGAGTTGCTGGCGCAATACGACGGCACGCTGTTCCTGGTCAGCCATGACCGAGCGTTTCTGGATAACGTGGTCACGCAGGTCATTGCTTTCGAGGGCAACGGCAAGCTGATGGAATATGCCGGCGGTTACGAGGACTGGGTGCGGGTGAAGAAATTCCAAAGCAGCCAGAAAACTACAGCCGCTGCCCCTCCCAAACCTGCAACTGCGAAAGCGTCGGAAGAAAAACCGAAAACGGCCAGCAAGCGCAGTTTCAAGGAGCAGAAGGAGTTGGACGAGATGCCGAAACGCATTGAAGTGCTGGAACGCGAGCAGGAGGACATCACTGCGGCACTTGGCTCGGGCACGCTATTTCGCGACAATCCTTCCCACGCCAAACAACTGCAGCAGCGTGCGGACGAGATCGAACAAGAGTTGTTGAAACTGATGGCACGCTGGGAGGTTCTGGAAAGCCGGTAAGGGAGCGTAGATGAAGATCAAAAGCGGATTGATATTGTTCATGGCCGGGGTACTTTGTTTGCCTTCCTGCACCACGAGGCAGATGATGCAGGTCGCGTTGTCGAAGGACCCGCAAAAAACGCTTAAAGGCATGGCCGATCATCGTGCAAACGCCTACAAATACAATCCCGAGCTGATCGTCTCCGACTTCAAAAAAGTCAAATCCGAATATGACCGGCTGATGGGCAACGTACAGAGGGAAAGTGGCACCAAGTGGGGCAAACGTGAATCCGGCGTGCTGGCGAATCGCACGCGCTACGTAAAATATACCGAGAACTACAAGAATCGCGTGGTGGTGGATTACGACGCCGGCACTGTACTGATCGAACATCTGGACGAAGAAAAAGCCAAAGAGAAGGTGCGCAATGCGGCGGTTGTCGCCCTGTTGACACCCGATGATCCAGGCTCTGTCGATCTGTTTTCCGACAAGGAGATCGAGCTGGGCGGCAGGCCTTATCTGCAGGAGCTGGTGGTAGACGAAAACAACGTGGTGTTGAAATCGCGCGAGGATATCGACCGCTATGCCGATTTCCTGGTGACCAACAAATTGCAGACCCGCACCATCGATGTCGACGGCGTGAGCAAGAACGTACTCTATGTGCAGATGAATATGGTGAATGCGCACATGGATAAGCGTGCACTGGAATACGCTGATACGGTGCATAAGCATTCCGACAGCACGCAGGTCAGCCGCAGCCTGATCTACGCCATTATCAAGATCGAAAGCTCGTTCAATCCCTATGCGGTTTCCAGCGTGCCGGCTTACGGCATGATGCAATTGGTCCCTGCCAGCGGCGGGCGCGAGGCGTATCGCAAAGCCAAAGGCGAAGACAAGATGCCGGACAAGGACTACCTGTTTAACGCGAGCAACAACATCGAACTGGGTGCGACCTACCTCGGTGTTTTGCTGAACGACAGTCCGTTGCATGAGATACGCAACCCGGTATCGCGCGAGTATTGCGCCATTGCCGCGTACAACACAGGTCCCGGTAACGTGTTTCGCGCGTTCAGCAAATTGAACGGCAAGGCGCGGCAGGACGATGCGCTGGACAAGATAAACTCGATGCCCGCGGATGAGGTGTATGACACGCTGCGCACCAAGCTGCCCTATGAGGAAACGCGCAGCTACATTGTGAATGCGGTGGCGGCGAAGAAACGTTACGCGGCGATGTGAGGGAAGCCTGGGTTTGTTGACTGAACCGGCTCAGGCGGCATGCCTCAGGTTCGTGGTTACAAAGGGCATCCCCGCGCGGCAACCCTGGCGGGAGCCGCGTTGCCGCAATTCAAATTCGATGCCGTTCAGCACGTTCCATTTTTCCGCACACCAGGCGGGTGCCAGCAAAACGTCGCGCGGCGCGGTGGCGGTTACCCGGTGGTAGATGATGTGCTCGGGTGTGCGTTCGATCAGGTTGCTTGCCATGCCGATGTATTCATCCCGGGTTAACGGAAGGTATTCGCCCTGCCGCCATTGATGTGCCAGCAACGTGTGTTTCACCACGTGCAGAGGATGCAGCTTGAGTCCGTCCACGCCGGTTTCCAGCACCATATCCAGCGTGGCATGGCAATGTGCTTCGGTTTCGCCGGGCAGGCCGACGATCAGGTGGGTGCACAGGGGGATGCCGCGCTGCCGCGCTGCCAATGCCGTCTTCTGGTATTCGGCAAAGGTATGGCCTCGGTTGACCCGTTCCAGCGTTTTATCGAAGGCGGATTGCAGCCCCAGTTCCAGCCACACTTCCAGCCCCCGCTCGCGGAAACGGTCGAGCAGATCCAGCACTTCGGAGGATACGCAATCGGGACGGGTACCCACGGAAATCCCGACCATGTCCGGTTCTTTCAGCGCTTCGCGATAGAGCACTTCCAGTGCGTCTACTTTGTCGTAGGTATTGGTGTAGGCCTGAAAATAGGCGATGAATTTGCGTGCGCGCGTGCGCTTTGCAATGGCCACTCGCGCCTTGGCGATCTGCGCTGCGAGGTCGAGACGGGAATCCGCATCCGGACTGAAAGAAGTGTTGTTGCAGAAGGAGCACCCGCCCCGTCCTTTGGTGCCGTCCCGGTTGGGGCAGGTGAAGCCGGCATCCAGGGCAACCTTGTGGATACGTTCGCCATGACGGCGAAGCAGGTCCTGTCCGAAGGAGTTAATTCTGTCTGAAAGTATCATTGCCTGAAAATGCACATTTCACGTTGCTGATTATTCAATGCCCGATGCAATGGTGGCATAGTCCAGAGCTGCTTTGCAGCTTTGAGCGCAAATATGATGATGGCGACACGGGATATCGCTTTGCCGTGCAGCACGGTTTTCCAAACCTGGTTGAAGCGTGAGGTAAAAACAGAGCTCGAAACTCCGTTGGTAGCAGAATGGATACTCAAAGATGAAGTCTCGCAAATATTATTATCTGTATAAGTTTATTAAAAATTTTCTAATTAATTGAATCAAATGTAAATATCTGATGTTGCCTCTGCAAAATACCCATACCCTGTACCTTGGTACAATTGTCAGGCTTTGTCAGAGTTGGTTAAATGCCCGCGCCGTGAAAATGGAAATGAATCGGCGATTATTACTAAGGGACGGCCAATGGCATTTAGCAACAGATTTTGCGGATTATCCATAGCAGCTTTTGCGGCTGCGGCGCTGTTTGCAGCTCAGCCTGCAGCAGCAGACACTATCGAGATAAACAATGTTTTGACAGGCAGTGGTTCCACCATCCTCAACCTTTCGGGTACAGACTGGCACAATGGTCGCAATGCCACAAGCTTCAATTTTGTCGTGGATTCAAACGACACACCCGGCACCTATAGTCTGAACAAAGGCGATTTCACAACTACCGGAACAGGCAGCTCAATTGCCCGGATGTGGTTGGAAGAGTTGGGCATACCCTCGAACAGTAACTACGCTGCCAATATCTGGACGGTGCAGTCCATGAATACACAAGGCAAGAGCAATTCTCAGGATATGGTTACGTTTGCACCGGTTCCAGAACCTCAAAATTACGCCATGATGCTGGTCGGTCTGGGTTTGCTGGGCGTTTCTGCACGTCGCAAGAATCAACACTTCGGCTGATCTGGATTGGTCTCACAAAAACAAACCCCGCCTTGATGGCGGGGTTTGTTTTTGGTCGCAATTCCTGTGTTGTTGATTGCGCAGCACTCAAACTTTTTTTCCTGTCCATACTGCTTCAAGCAGGCGATCCTGCTTGTCTTCCGGTACGCGCTGCATGAACGAGCAATCCCTGCTGTGGATGGTGATGCCGCGGTCGCGCGTGACATAACCGACGATTGGGTAAGGTGCTTCCGGCCTGCAGCATTTCGCCATGCGGATCATCAGATTGTCCACGCCCTCGATCAGCACGCCGGTGGGCGATGCGCGTTGCGCTGTGGGTTTGGTCGTGGATTCTTTGGGAACGATGGCCTTGGTCGGTAATTCCTGCTGAATGGCGAGCGCGATACGCCGCGGGGTGATCTCGCTGCGTCCGAGTGCGGCCAGCAGTTCATCCAGTTTGTTGAAGCGCAGGCGCTGGGCGAGTTTTTCCTGGTTGATGTCGGTCACGCCGAGGCGGTGCAATTCGCGGTCCAGCAAGATACGCCCCTGTGCAATGCTGTCATCCAGATTCTGGGTGGAGAACCAGTGGCGCACCTTGGCACGCGCCCGTGCGCTTTCCAGAAAACCCAGGCGCGGACTGAGCCAGTCGCGGCTTGGTCCGCCCTGTTTGGTGGTGAGGATTTCCACGCGCTGCCCGGTTTGCAGTTTGGTGTTGAGCGGCACAATGCTGCCATCGATCTTGGCGCCGCGCGTGCGGTGGCCGAGGTCGGTATGTACCACATAGGCAAAATCCACCGGTGTCGCTCCCTTGGGCAGGTCGATCACTTTGCCTTGCGGCGTTAGCACATACACACGGTCCTGCAGCAGCTCGTTCTTGAATTGTTCCTGCAATTCCCCGCTGTTGGCCAGTTCGGCTTTCCATGCAAGAATCTGGCGCAGCCAGGCGATCTTCTCGTCCACGCCGCTTTCGGATTTTTTGTTCTCCTTGTAGCGCCAGTGCGCCGCCACGCCGAGTTCGGAATCGTGGTGCATTTGCTGTGTACGGATCTGCACCTCCACCGACAGGCCGCGCGGGCCGAACACGGCAGTGTGCAACGAACGGTAGCCGTTGGGCTTGGGGCGCGCGATGTAGTCGTCGAACTCTTTCTGGATCGGGTGCCACAGTTCGTGCACGATGGACAGGGCCGCATAGCACTGTTCAATATCCTCGACGAGAACCCGCACCGCCCGCACATCGTAAAGCTGGTCGAAGTCCAGATGCTTGCGCTTCATCTTGTTGATGATGCTGTAGATGTGTTTTGGCCGTCCGCTGACTTCGGCCTTGATGTGCTCCTGTTTCAGCGCGTGCTGAAGTTGCGCGATGATATCGGCGATGTACTGTTCGCGGTCCACACGCCGCTCATCGAGCAGTTTGGCGACCTTTTTGTAAAGCGCGGGCTCCAGGTAGCGTGTGGACAGGTCTTCCAGTTCCCACTTGATCTGCCACACACCAAGGCGGTTGGCCAGCGGAGCGAAAATGTTGTGCGTTTCCTGGGCGATCTGTGTTTGCAGTTCCGGACTTGCACCGGAGAGGGAGCGCAGGGTTTGCGTGCGTTCGGCGAGCTTGATCAGCACCACGCGGATGTCTTCCACCATCGCCAACAACATCTTGCGCAAGCTTTCGGTCTGCTCGGCAGTTTCTTCTTTATTCCTTGCGGTGGGGTTGCGTACTTCGCTGAATTGGCGAATCTGTTCCATACGCGAGATGCCCTCGACCAGCGTCGTCACGTTGCGGCCGAAACGCCCGGTCAAGACTTCGTTCCAGTCGTCGAGGAATCCCGGCACAGCGTGCAGTGCGGTGGCAGCGATGGTCTCGTGATCCATGTGCAGTCCGATGAGGATGGCGGCTGAACCGAGCGCGTGCTGCAACAGCGGCGTGCCGGTGACCTCGGTCCTGCCATGATAGAGCGGTGCGGCGAATTCGCAGGCCTTGCGGATTACCTCGATATCGGCCGGAGCGAAAACATCGGACAGCGCTGCCAGCCAGCGCTGGATGTCGGCGCTGTCCTGTCCGGCGAGCGGGGGAAATTGATGCTGGATTGAGACCACGGGATCGAAATGCGGCGATCAGGCGTTGCTGGTCTGGATCAGCTGTTCCAGCTTGTTTCTGGCAGCGCCGCTGGCGACGACCTCGGCGGCTTTCTTCACCCCGTGCGCCAGCGAGTCGGTCAAGCCTGCTACATAGATTGCTGCACCCGCATTGAGCTGCACGATGTCGCGTGCGGCACCGGCCTGATTGTCGAGTACACCGAGCAACATGGCCTTGGCCCCTGCGGCATCGGCGACACGAATCTCATCCAGTGGTGCGGACTGCAAGCCGAATTCTTCCGGCTTGACGGTGTATTCGGTTACCTGTCCATCTTTAAGTTCGGCTACGTTGGTCGGGCCGCTGATGGTGATTTCATCGAGTCCATCGCTACCGTTTACCGCCAGCACATGACGGCTGCCGAGGCGCTGTAACACGCGTGCCTGGATGCCGACCAGATCAGGATGGAATACGCCCATTACCTGGTTCTCCGCACCGGCCGGATTGGTCAGCGGGCCCAACACGTTGAACATGGTGCGTACGCCCAACTCCTTGCGCACCGGGGCGGCGTATTTCATCGCGCCGTGGAAGTTGGGGGCGAACATGAAGCCGATACCGATCTGGTCGATGCTGTGTCCCACCTGTTCCGCCGTCAGTTTGAGATTGACGCCCAACGCTTCCAGCACATCTGCCGAGCCGCAAGTCGAAGATACCGAACGCCCGCCGTGCTTGGCTACGCTCGCGCCCGCTGCTGCTGCCACCAGGGCGCTGGCGGTAGAGATGTTGAAGGTATGTGCCGCATCACCGCCGGTGCCGCAGGTGTCTACCAGATGGCCGCGCTGCGTGACGGGTACTTTGCTGGCGAATTCACGCATGACAAAAGCGGCGGCGGAAATTTCGCCGATGGTTTCTTTCTTCACGCGCAAACCCACCAGAATGGCCGAGATCATGACGGGTGAGACTTCTCCGCTCATGATCTGGCGCATCAGCGACAACATCTCGTCGTAAAATATTTCGCGTTGCTCGATTAAACGCACCAAAGCTTGCTGCGGCGTGATCATGATTATTTCTTTCCTTCCAGAAAATTCCTCAGCATGTCATGCCCATGCTCCGTGAGGATGGACTCGGGGTGAAATTGCACACCGTGTACTGCCAGTGTCTTGTGACGCACGCCCATGATCTCGCCATCGTCTGTCCATGCGGTGATTTCCAGACAATCCGGCAGTGTTTCGCGCTCGATGACCAGCGAATGGTAACGCGTGGCGGTGAACGGATTGGGCAGACCGGTGAATACGCTGTTGCTGTTGTGGTGGATTTGCGAGGTCTTGCCGTGCATCAGCGTCTTGGCGTGAATGATCCTGCCGCCAAAGGCCTGGCCTATGCTCTGGTGGCCGAGGCACACACCGAGCAACGGGATTTTTCCGGCAAAGTGCTTGATTGCGGCGACCGACACCCCGGCTTCGTTGGGAGTGCAGGGGCCGGGCGATACGACCAGATGTTGCGGATTCAGTTTTTCGATCTGCTCCACCGTAATCTCATCATTGCGATACACCACAACCTCTGCGCCGAGTTCGGCGAAATACTGCACCAGGTTGTAGGTAAAGGAATCGTAGTTGTCTATCATCAATAGCATGGTGTTCTCCTAGCGGTGCGTGCGGGCATCCAGCCCGTCCAGCACCATCTCCGCCGCGCGCAACACGGCGCGCGCCTTGTTCTGCGTTTCCAGCCATTCGCTTTCCGGCACCGAGTCGGCAACGATGCCTGCTCCTGCCTGCACGTAGAGCGTGTTGTCTTTCACCACCGCAGTGCGCAGGGCGATAGCTACATCCATGTCGCCATTGAAACCGAGGTAGCCTACGGCGCCGGCGTAAATGCCGCGCTTGCTTGGTTCCAGCTCATCGATGATTTCCATCGCACGCACTTTCGCTGCACCGCTTACCGTGCCGGCGGGGAAGGTGGCTTTGAGCACATCCATCGCGGAGAGCCCCTGCTTGAGTTGCGCCTCAACGTTGGAAACGATGTGCATCACATGCGAGTAACGCTCGATGACCATCTTGTCGGTCAGTTTCACCGTGCCGTTTTGCGCCACGCGGCCGATGTCGTTGCGGCCGAGGTCGATCAGCATCAGGTGTTCGGCCAGTTCTTTCGGGTCGGCCAGTAATTCTGTAGCCAGTTCGGCGTCTTTCTGCGGGGTCTTGCCGCGCGGACGCGTTCCGGCAATGGGACGCACAGTCACGGTGTTGCCTTCGAGGCGCGCCAATATCTCTGGAGATGAGCCAACCACGTGATGGTCACCCATGTCGTAATAGAACATGTAGGGCGACGGGTTGATGCTGCGCAGGGCGCGATACAGCGACAGCGGCGAAGCCGGGAAGGGCTGCGATATGCGTTGCGACAGCACCACCTGCATGATGTCGCCGTCGAAGATGTATCGCTTGGATCGTTCTACGGCCGCCTTGAACGCGGCCTCGCCGAATTCCGATTTGGCCTCGAAGCGGCGCGTCTGTGGCGCGTCGGGGATCTGCACCGGCTGGCGCAGGGCGCGTTGCAAAGCGTGGAGTCGCTGCAGTGCTGTCTTGTAGGCGTCGGCATGCGCGGGATCGGCATACACGATGAACGTCAGCTTGCCGGAAAGATTGTCGACGACGGCCAGTTCTTCGGTGAGCATGAGCAGGATGTCGGGCGTGCCGATGACATCTTTCTTGGCGGTTTTGTTCAAACGCGGCTCGATGTAACGCACCGTGTCATAGCCAAAGTATCCCGCCAGACCTCCGGTAAAGCGCGGCAAGCCGGAAAGCGGCGCGACCTTGAAACGCGCCTGGTAGTCCTCGATGTAGTCCAGCGGATTGGCGACTTCCTGGGTGGTCTCGCCCGCTGCTGTGATCAGCGTGACCTGTTTGCCGCGCACCGAGATGCGCGTTGCGGCAGGCAGGCCGATGAAAGAATAGCGCCCGAAGCGTTCGCCCCCCTGCACCGATTCCAGCAGATAGGAAAATGGCTGGTTGGCGAGTTTGAGATATAGCGACAGCGGCGTATCGAGATCGGCAAAAGACTCAACGGCCAGCGGGATGCGGTTGTAGCCTTGTTTGGCAAGGCTTTGGAATTCCTGTTCGGTGATCGGGGACAGCATAGGAGGCCTCTCTATAATGATTTTTGATAACAACGGGCGGACGCGACGTCCGGTGATTCGGAATCACCATCGCCAGCAGGTCGTTTTCGAAAAGAGGTCGTTATGTGTCATGAGTCAGATGCGTTTAATGAGTTTCAATGCAGCGGACAGATCGGAAATGACTGCATCCACATCCAGTCCGTCCACCGGTTTACCGTGATTATAACCATAAGGCACGCAGAATACCGGACAGCCTGCGGCACGGGCGGCAAGGGTGTCGTTCATTGAGTCGCCTATCATCAGCATCTTGGTCGCCGGTACGCCGAAGAACTTTGCACAGTGCAACAGCGGGAGCGGATGTGGTTTTTTCTCGGGCAGCGTGTCGCCGGACACGACGATGCTGAAATAGGGTGCCAGTCCGCTGCTCTGCAATAGCGGATTGGTGTAGCGCGCTGACTTGTTGGTGATGCAGCCCAGTCTGAATCCGGCGCCCTGCATAGCCTGCAAGCCTTCCATGACGCCCGCATACGGCTTGCTGTGGGTCAGAAGCTCTGTGTAATGCCTGTCGAAGAAAGGCATTGCCTTGTCATACAGGGAGGTTTCCGGTTCACCGTGCATATCTCCTGTCAGAGCACGTTTTACCAGCCACGAAATGCCATTGCCGATATAGCTCATCAGCAGTTCCTGCGACGCGGCAGGAAGGCCCATGTCGTGCAACATGCGGTTTGCCGCCTCGGCCAGTTCAGGCGCGCTATGCAATAGCGTGCCGTCGAGGTCGAGGACGATGGTGGAGATGGGGAGCGGGAATTCCTTGAACGACATTACTTGCCGACTTTGGCCAATTCCGCGCGCAGTTCGGCGATGATGGAGTTGTAGTGGTTCTTGTCCTTGTCGTTCTTTTTGCCAAATACGGCCGAACCGGCCACGAAGGTATCCACGCCTGCTTCAGCCACTTCCCTGATGTTGGCGGGGCCGACGCCGCCGTCGATCTCCAGGCGGCAGTTGTATTTGCCCGCATCAATCAGCTTGCGCACCGCGCGTGCCTTGTCCAGCACGAAGGGGATGAATTTCTGGCCACCGAACCCGGGGTTCACCGACATCAGCAATACCATGTCCAGCTTGGGCAGGGTGTATTCCAGCACGTCCAGCGGCGTGGCGGGGTTGAATACCAGACCGGCCATGCAGCCGCTTTCCTTGATCAGGCCGATGGTGCGGTCGATGTGCTCGGAAGCTTCCGGGTGGAAGG
>CAYOJU010000088.1:0-5204 GCA_964404355.1 uncultured Sideroxydans sp.
TTGCCTTCCACCTCAAGCTTGCGCGCGGAATAGCCGAGGAACAGCCCCATGGCCGAACCGAGAAGAGTCAGACTGACAACAGCGATGAACATTTGTTGATCTCCCGTTAAACGAGGCCGGCGAAGCCCATGAAGGTCAGCGCCAGCAAGCTTGCCGTAATAAATCCGATGGGTGCGCCGGCAAACGCGGGCGGCACTTGCGCCAGGGCCAGTCGTTCGCGCAATCCGGCGAACAGCAACAACACCAGCGTGAAGCCGGCTGCCGAACCGAAACCGAACAGCAGGCTATCGACGAAGGACAGTTTTTCCTGCGTGGTCAGCAACGGAATGCCAAGCACTGCGCAATTGGTGGTGATGAGCGGCAGGTAAATACCCAGTACCTGATACAACGCGGGATTGGTCTTGCGCACCACCATTTCGGTGAACTGCACCACCACGGCGATGACGAGGATATAAACGAGAATGCGCAGGTACACCATGCCCAGCGGCACCAGCAGCCAGTGCTCCAGCATCCAGCAGGCGGCCGACGCCATGGTCATCACAAAGGTAGTGGCCAGCCCCATGCTGATGGCGGTATCGGTTTTCTTGGAGATACCCATGAACGGGCACAGCCCCAGGAATTTCACCAGCACCACGTTGTTTACCAGTACGGTGCTCAGCAACAACAAAAGATATTCGCGCATATTGATTGTCTCCTGCTCTCCCAATTGCAAGCCGCGTGCCAACTCACTGAAGAAACCCGGAGCCGCACAAAATCAGGCGTTTGGTGCGCGCATGCACCAGACAAGTGCAGAAAACCTTTGTCGTTGTCGGGTCGAGACCTGTGTCGATGTAGTAAACATGACAACTGGCCTGTCCTGTAGCGATGAACGAAAACGAGGAAGAGACAGGCATGCTTATTGCTGAATCATTCATGTCATCGATCAACCGGAGCTTTCATGTCCAAGCAACCCGCCACACCGAGCAAGCCCGCAGACACGGGCGAGGCCCTGCCGTCGCACCTCTTCCGCAAAGCAGTGGAGCAGGCCGCGCTCGCAATCTCCATCACCGATGCGCGCGCCAACATCCTGTATGCCAACGGCGCCTTCCAGCGCATCACCGGTTATGGACAGGACGAAGTGGTCGGTCACAACGAATCCGTGCTTTCCTATCGTGTTACACCCAAGCTGGTGTACGAGACGCTGTGGGCACAAATCCAGCGTCAGCGCCCGTGGAATGGCCTGCTGGTGAACAAGCGCAAGGACGGCAGCCGCTATCTGGCCGACGTCACCATCACTCCCGTGGTGGGCGAGGAAGGCGACACCACGCATTACCTCGGCATGCATCGCGACGTGACTGAAGTGCACCGGCTGGAGCGGCAGGTGCAGAACCAGAAAACGTTGATTGAGTCCGTCGTAGATGCAGCACAGGTCGCCATCGTTCTGCTGGACGAGAAAGAGCGTGTGCTGCTCGACAACCAGGAATACAAAAAACTGATAGGCGACCTCGGCAAGGAACCGGCGGTGAAACTGCTCGCCGCATTGCGTGAACAAATGGGCGATGCATTTGCCAAGGCTTACGACAAGCATCGCAACATTGCCGCGCGCGAAGTGTGCATAACACTGGCCAATCAAGCCAACCGCTGGTTCTCCTGCGCCGTGTCCTGGTTCGAGGAGCACGATGTCGGCGCGGATGCCTTTTACGAACCGGCGCAGCGCCACTACCTGCTGCTCACCATTCAGGACATCAGCGAAATCAAGCGCCAGCAGGAGGCGTTGCGCATCAACAGCCTGAATGCACTACTGTCCGAGCAGGAGCGCATTCAGGGATTGCGCGAGACACTGGCCGGTGCGGTATATCAACTGGAAGGGCCTCTCAACATGCTGAGCGCCGTCGCCACCATGATGGGACGGCGACGCGATGCAGGCAGTGATTTGCCCGCCGCCAGCGCGCTGGATGAGGCGATGCAAAAAAGCCGCGAGGTACTGGATACGCTGCGCGCCTGCATCCCCGCTCACAACAACGAAGCAATGCAATCGGTCGATCTCAACGAAGTGCTGGCAGACGTGCTCAAGCTCACCACAGCCAGCTTGCTCGGCGCAGGCATTGTGGTGGACTGGATACCGGCAAGCGGCTCTGCTGTGATCTCCGGCCATCCGGCGGAACTCTCCAACCTGTTCAAGCAGCTGATCTCGAACGCCATAGAAGCAGTAAATACAAAGCGCGGCGGTCATCGCGAGCTTCGTATCACCTGCACATCGCGCGCTGATCACATCGAGATACTCGTCGACGACAGCGGGCCGGGCATACCCGAGGAGTTGCGCTACAAGATATTCCAGCCGTTCTTTACCACCAAGGGCGCCTCGCGGAAACACCTTGGCCTCGGTCTGGCCATGGCACAGGAAATCGTGACCAGCCACAACGGCACCATCGACATTGATCCGGCATTCCGCGCCGGATGCCGGGTTCGTGTTCAGCTTCCCTTTGCGTCGGGGGTGAACCATGGCTAACTTAAACCCAGATGGGAAAACCGGACTGGAACTAGACTTGCTGCGTTCGGAACTGGAAACGCTGTACCAGGTGAGCAAAGTGCTTTCACGTTCGCTCAACTTCAAGGAAACGCTGAACGGCGTATTGAATGCGCTGCACGAAGGCGTGGCACTGGAACGCGGCATGGTCAGTTTGTTTGATGCCGCGAGCGGAGAATTGCAGGTCTCGCTGGTGTATGGAGTTGCCGATGACGTCACTGAGGAAGTCAGTTACCTTCCCGGCGAAGGCGTGGTCGGCACCATCCTGAAAACCGGCAACAGTATCGTTGTCGAATGCATCATGGATGAGCCGCGTTTCCTGAGTCGCATGGGCATCTATAATCCGCAGGGCGCATTCGTTGGCGTGCCGATTCGCATCGGCCAGAAGGTGGTCGGCGTGCTGGCGGCGCAACCCGCACCCAGCATTACCAAGCAACTCAACGAGTACCAGCATTTCCTCGAAATGGTCGCCAACCTGATCGGTCAGAGTGTACGCCTGTCGCAGGAAGTTGCCGAAGAGAAGAAAGAGATTTCCGAAGAGCGCGATGTGCTGCGCCGCACCGTGCGCGGCAAATACGGTTTCGACAACATCATCGGCCACACCCAGTCGATGCGCCGCATCTTCGAACAGGTGCGACTGGTAGCGAAGTGGAATACCACCGTGCTGATCCGCGGCGAAACGGGGACCGGCAAGGAACTCATCGCCAACGCCATTCACTACAACTCGCCACGTGCACGCGGCAGCTTCGTCAAGCTCAACTGTGCGGCATTGCCGGAAACGCTGCTGGAAAGCGAGTTGTTCGGCCACGAAAAAGGCGCCTTCACCGGTGCCGTGGCGCAACGCAAAGGCCGCTTTGAACAGGCCGAAGGCGGCACCGTCTTCCTCGACGAGATCGGTGAAATCTCCGCTTCGTTCCAGGCCAAGCTTCTGCGCGTATTGCAGGAAGGCGAACTGGAACGCGTGGGCGGCAGCAAGACCATCCATGTGGATGTGCGCGTGGTCGCCGCCACCCACCGCGACCTCGAAGCCGAAGTTGAAAAAGGCCGCTTCCGCGAAGACCTGTACTATCGCCTCAACGTCATGCCGCTATACCTGCCACCGCTACGCGAACGTATGGAAGACATCCCGGAGATCGCACGTTTCCTGGTTGAAAAAGTCAGCACGCAACAAGGGCGTCAACTCAATCTGACCGATGCCGCGTTGCGTATACTCATGCATCACGACTGGCCGGGTAACGTGCGCGAGCTGGAAAACTGTCTGGAACGCGCCTCGGTGATGACCGAAGGCAACACTATTGACCGCGACGCCATCCTGCTCACCGGCATAGATGAGAAAATATCGGCTAGCCGCGGTGCGATCCAGGAATTGAATCTCGAGGACCCCAACCTTGATGAACGTGAGAAAGTCATCGCCGCTCTGGAACAGGCCGGCTGGGTACAAGCCAAGGCTGCGCGTTTGCTCGACATGACGCCGCGGCAGATCGCTTATCGTATACAGACGCTAAACATCAAGGTGCGGCAGATATGACCAAGCGGTATTTCGTTGCCTACTCGGGTGTCAAGCTGCCGTTCAAATTGGTCAATGAATTGGGTGCCAGCGAAGTGGAGAACCGCAATACTTACTTTGCCGGCTATTTCGACGCGCAGGATCGGATCACCGGATTCGACAAACTCGCTTATGGCGAGATCGAACTGATGCACCGCTACGAGTATCACGACAACGGCAGGCTGAGTGTTGCCGAGATCACCGACATCGACGGCGAAGTGACAATACTGGCTTTTGATATCAACGGAAACCCGGCGTAAACCGCTTCAGGAAGTTTTGTTGCGACAGTGCTGCTTCTTCATATCATGCAGCATCGCTGCGAAGTCTGAAGCGAATCGGGCTGTATCGATAATAGGCGATTCAATAATCCTGTCTCGCAAAGTATTTCTTAGCGACTCCAGTTTATTTGTATCGAGGGCATTGGAAACGGCGCACTCTACATACTGTTCGCGTGTTGAGCTCGTCCATTCGTCAAGCCCCAGCAACGCATGAACGTTGACGCTTTGGCGCGCTATGAACGAATTGCCCGCGTACATGACGACAGGTACGCCCATCCATATTGACTCAACTGTCGTAGTCACGCCCTGGTAGGGAAATGAGTCGAGTGAAATATCCACCAGGTTGTACTGCATCATGAACTCATTGCGCGGGCGCGGAGGCAGTATATCCAGGCGGCTTTTTTCAATGCCGAGGGATTCAAACGTGTTCCGGATATGCGCGGCGATCGCCTCGTTATCCAGTTGGCTCGTGGACATCACCAGACGGCTGTTTGGCATTCGTTTCAGAATTTTCGCCCAAGTCTCGTATACCGCCAGATTGAGCTTTGCAATGTTGTTGAACGAGCCAAAAGTAATGTACCCATTCTTCAGGGCAGGCAGTTCGTTTGGCGATATGTCGAACGGCGGCTTGGTAAAACATAAACGACCTTGCGGCAAATGCCAGAATTGTTCGACGTAATATTGGTTGCTCTCCGGCGTGACCGACCATTTGTCGCAAATGATGTAATCCATTTCCTTGAGGCCGGTTGTGGAGCCGAACTCCATCCAGGCTGCTTGAATTGGCGCGGGTTTCCAGGCAAAAACTGAAAGACGATTGTGCTTCGAGTGACCGGCCAGATCGATCAGGATGTCGACCTTGTCGTTGTATATTGCA
>CAYOJU010000088.1:5304-12995 GCA_964404355.1 uncultured Sideroxydans sp.
GCATAGGCAAGCGCTTCTTCATATAGTTGCTTTTCCGTTACCTCTGGAAAGTAAGTCATCATCATGATCTTGTTGCTTCGAAAGCCAAGCGAGGATGGACTTATTTGTATCGCGGTGGAAAGACAGGCCAATGCTTCCTCATGAAGACCCTTGTTGAACAGGGCGATGCCAAGATTCTGGTGCGGATGATCCAGATTGCTGTTCAGGTGAATTGCATGCCTGAACGCTTCCTCCGCACCGTCAAGGTCGTTCATTACCAATAACAGTTCTCCGATGTTGTTATATACCTCGGGCCAATCAGGCCTTAGAACCAGAGCCTGTCTGTAACTGGCGACCGCATCCTTGAGATTGCCGGCTTGGGATTGAATGTTGGCCAGATGCGCATGGTAGTGCGCACTGTTGTCCGGGGATAAGGAAATGGCTTTTCGAAGGGCCATTTCTGCCTTCTGCAGCCGGGCCTGGGAGCGATACATGATTGCAAGATCGTTCCATACATTGGGTGAGGGCAACATTTCGAGCGACTTCAGCAAGTGGCGTTCGGCAACCTTGTACTCTTGCGCGTCGGCATGAAGCAGTCCCAGTAAATGCAATGCGTAGGGATTGTGTTTCGTGATTGCCAGCGACTGCTGACAGAGGGAAAGCGCGGTTTGCCGTTGACCGGACTGATACGCGGCCCATGCTGAGTTCGTCAGCGTTATTACAACCGGCTGTAACGGAGAATGTGAGTGTGCACTGCTCATGCCTTGTATTGCGTTGCAACCATAGTCGTACTGCAACGTCCTTTCTTAATCAAAAACCGGAGTTGACCTTGTGACGGTACCCCGTTGGGCCCTTAATAGAATGACTAGTCGATGTCCGCTCTTCCACCGCAGGGAGCCGGATAATATCAAGTTAATCCATTTGTGAACGCGCGTATTTCACAACTGAAACGCCAGCCATAACAACAGGCCTTCCCTGATCTCCCGCCAAAAGGTGAGCGGCCGGGGTTGATATGGCACAGCTGACCCTTGCTGGCGTGCTGTCCATTGAGCGAAACGTTTCACATCGGCCGGTTCATAAAAGGAAACCATCAGTTCATAATTCAGAAACAGGCTGCGTTCATCCAGGTTCGCCGTGCCGACAAAGGCGAGTTCGTCATCGACAACAACGGCTTTGGCATGAATCATATGAGGCAGAAACCAGACGCGCGCTCCCGCTGCAGTGAGTTCCCTTAACGCGCGGTGTCTGGCAAGGTCCGCCAATCGATGGTTCGATTTCTTTGGCATGAGAAGATCAACCGTGACACCGCGACGAGCTGCCAATGTCAGGGACATGAGGAGCGTGGTGTTGGGAACGAAATAGGGAGTGACCAGCAGGATGCGCTTGCGCGAAACAAAAAAGCTGGAAATCAATAATGTGTAGAGCGTATCGTCCGTCTGATCCGGACCGCTTGCGATCAGTTGCCCGAGAATTGTATTGACCGGGTAATTCCGGCTGATGGGAGCTTGCGGTTCTCCAGGCGCACTGCCTGTTGCGAATGCCCAATCCTGTTCAAACTGCTGTTGTGCCTGCAGCGCAAGATCTCCCTGCAGATCAAAACTCAGGTCAATCCATGGAGGAGACGCTGCGTCGCCTTCGAAATACTCAGTCGCGAGATTTCTGCCTCCGCACCACAACCTTTCGCTGTCCGTAATGACCATCTTGCGGTGATTGCGCAAATTCGTCCGGCCTCTCAGCGACGAGCGCAACGGCGGCACGAACAAGACCACCTGCACGCCTGCATCTGTAAGACCGGTAAAGTAAGCGCGGCCGCCAAGATAGGCACCAACACCGTCAACCAGCAATCTCACCTGAATTCCTTCTCGTGCCCGCCGTTCAAGCATTTGGGCAACTTCATTGCCCAGGTCGTCACGGGCGAATATGAAAGTGGAAAGGTCAATCGTTAGCGTCGCCTCATCCAGCATTTGCCGCAGCGCTTGCAGTGCTTGCTTGCCATCTTCGTGAATGTTCAGTTGCTGGTAGTTTGAAGCGGCAGGAAGTGCCATGGTTGCGGCGAGCTGTTGTGTTCGGGCTGCAAGCGCATCCGAATGAGCTGTCAGCAACCTGAGCTCATCTCTCTTCAGCGGCGGTTGGTAGCCTTTCACCTTGCGAATGCCGAACATCAGGTAGAGCGGCAGGGTCACATAAGGCAGCAGGGCGAGTGCTACAACCCAGGCAATGGCCGCCGAGGGATGACGGCGCAAATGCATGGTATGTGAAGAAGTGACATAGATGAACAACCCAACAAGTATGAACAGGCCATGCAGCGTAACCAATTGGCCAACCAATGATCCATACGACGTTGTCATCACGGCTACCTCAAAAATAGGCGGGTCTATACCTGTGGGCGTTTATGCGAACGCGATTATTGCATCACAGGTGCTGGAGGATGTTTCAAATTGCGTCGCATACACCCCGATCGCTTCTAAAGCGTCTTGGCGAGACGAAATCCGAAGCCAGAGTCTGCGATGGGGGGAATACTCCTGCCGCGGTGGGTCGCGCTCACATCCTTGGGCAAGGAGAACCAGGCGCCGCCTCGCAGCACGTGATATGAGGTATTTCCACCCCAGGCTGCGCCGTTGGCTGGCGCTCCTTTGAAGCTTTCATGCCAGGTATCCGCAACCCACTCCCAAACATTTCCACTCATATCATGCAACCCAAAAGCGTTGGCATGCTTGCCCCCAACCGGGTGGGTTTCCTGGCCCCCATTCCACGAAACGCTGCTCGCATCATCACTGCCGCAATACTCGTTCCTTCCTCCGGCACGACAGGCGTATTCCCACTCCGACTCACTCGGCAGGCGATATCGCTTGCCGGTCTTCTGGTTAAGTATCCTGATGAATTGTTGAATATCATCCCAGCTAACTTGCTCCACCGGACAGTTGCCGCCACATTTGCGGAAATAGCTTGGATTTTTTCCCATGACGGCTTGCCACTGGGCTTGAGTGACTTCGTATTTGCCGATAGCGAATGGCGCGGCTATGGTGACAAGATGTGTATGCCCTGTTTCTCCCATCTCGAAACTCCCTGCGGGAATTGCCATCATCTCGGGGCAATCATTACAGTCTTTGCTACTGGTTATCTGAATTCTTTGACTTGATTCCGCAATTGCAACCTGGGCATGAGCAGGTTTCTGTTCTTCGGTTTTTGAAACGCCAACACCCCGAAGGAAATAGACAAGCAGGGCAATGCTGATGAGTACGATAACTGCCCATGTCAGATACTTATTTGTCTTCATTTTTTATGAATAGTTTGTATTGAAGAAATTTGGCGTGTCCTCTGAATGGAATAGCGCCCGTCCTTATCTACTGTGGCTACCAAAGCAATCACTGACCGTCAGGAATCGGTGGAATGAACAATTCCGGATCGACCATTGCGCCGTTAAGTACCACGCTCCAGTGAAGATGCGGACCGGTGGCACGCCCGGTCATTCCGGAAAGTCCCAACGGCTGGGCTTTGCTGACAGTTTCGCCGGGCTGCACATCGATCTGGTCGAGGTGACAGTACATGGTGATCAGCCCATTGCCATGGTCGACAAAAACCGTTTTGCCGTTGAAGAAATAATCCCCGACCGCAAGCACCGTGCCTTGTGCGCTCGCCTTGACCGGCGTGCCCCGTGCTACCGCAACATCGAGACCCACATGGGGTGCGCGGGGCTGCTCGTTAAAGAACCGGCGCAATCCGAAGCGGCTGGCCAGCGGGCCGGCAGCGGGAATAATGAATTCCAGATCGGTGTCCTGCGTGGCGCGCCAGTGTAGTTTCAGCTGCTTGATGGCAGCGATCTCGCGTTCTGCGCGCGCCAGATCTTCAGCCGATAGTTCGACCTTGCTCTTGTCCTTGAGCGTAATGTGTTGCTCAGGGTAATTCTTGGGAACGACCGTGAAAGATTCAGTTTTTGTTTCGCCACCTATCTTCACGCTCAGCTCGTGCGAACCCGGCGTGATATCCAGTGGCAGGCCGACCACGGCGTACCATTGATTGTGATCGGAAGTAACCAGGATCGGCTTGTCTCCCAGCCAGGTTTGCGGTTTGTCGACGCCTGTCACAACGCTGCCGAGCGGGACAATCGCGACACCACCCGGCACGCTGGAGGCTTTGGGGAGGCCGGCGTGCGCCAGCAAAGGCAAGGCCAGAACGAAAAGGCTGAATTTCAAGCAGGTGCGGAGCGTAACGGCAATAAACTTGTACATGGTTTCTTTTGGCAAAATGACTAACGATTCCAACTGGTGCATTGATCTCACCGGGAGTGACGGCCGTATTCTGCACGTACATCGTTGAATATGCCAATGCTCGTGATGCACTTATATGCCACTTTAGACCAACGGTTTATGGCAGCGCCGTATTGCGCATATTGCAAGAGCTGAAAAAGGAGGGGGCGGCTTGAGCCAACCGGATTGAAATTGGCCAGCCAGTATCCGTGATGCAAGTAATTGATCGGGGCGATTTGCACCCCGACCGTTGTTACGTTTGCCTTAGTGGTGCGACTTGGCCAGCAGCTTGATCATCTTGTAGTTGATGGCCACAAAGCGGTACAACTGCCAGATGATGCATGTCCGCATGAAGCGGGTGAACCCCGTCGGGGCCGGGGGATAGTAAGCCTGTTGGTACGGCTCTTTGTTGGTGATATTGCCCATGGTCTATTCCTCTTGAATTTGTAATTGATCAGTCCGGCAGCAAAGACCAGCCCGGCCGCAATTTGGCCTGGTAGATGAAGGTGTGGTGCAGCAGGTACTTCATCCAGTGACCGGCCAGGCCGATCTCGCCGAACGTGAGGTTGATGTCACGACCGAACTCAGGATACTTTTCAAAGTCGGGTACGACGGGGAACACGGTCATGGTTGCCGCAGTGCCCTTGAAGATGTGCGAGCCGGTGGAAGCGACACAGGCTGCGCCCATTTCGGCCATCGATGCGGTGTGCGTCGGTTTCTCGGCGCCGTTGATCATGTCGCGAATGCTCATGGCAACGGCTTTGGCCATGGCAGCGGATGGCATGCCGGTACGCGGCGCGGTGGGGTTGATCGGCGTGCCATTGGCGCTTTGCATCGGCTTGCTGATGAGGTGCGGCACGGCAAACGCGATACCGACGGCAAAGATGTTGCGATAAGACGGGGTCTGGTAAGTCTTCGGCCAATCCTTGGCGCTCCACTCCAGATAGGGGCGCGCCGTGTAGTCGGCATCCACTTTCATGAAGCCGTTGGGCAAAAACATCTGGCTGGTGATGTCGCCCTCGTTCTTGTCGAAGGCCTTGAGACCCACGCCCGCGAACGGCGGAATGAGCATGGAGAAATCAAACGCCAGTTCGTGGAAAGCACCCTCCAGCGTTTCGTAATGAATCTTGCCTGCTTCGACTTTTTTGACGTGCGCGCGGGTGATCCACTCGATGCCGCGCTCGACCATCAGCGATTCGGCGAAGGTCTTGCCGTTGGTGATGTAGCCGCCACGCTTGATGTGCACGCCGCCCATGCCGAAATCGCCCAGCTCGTATTCGTTGCTGATCCAGACGATGCGTGCCATGTCGCGCACACCGGCCTCGCGCAGAACGTGATCCACGTTGTAGATGTATTCGAACGCAGCACCCTGGCAGGTGCACATGCCGTGCCCCGTACCAATCACGACGGTCTTGCGCTTGCCCTTGCGCATCGCTTCGATGCAGGCCTGCAGCTTGTGGTTGGCTTCCTGCGCATGGCTCACGGTGCACACGGAAACGGTGTGGCCGTGATCGGGCCCCAAGCCTTCGGTGGCGCCAAAGTTCAGCTTGGGACCGGTGGCATTGATCAGGTAATCGTAGCTGATATCTTCCTGCACTCCGGCCTTGTCCGCCCCGGTGTACTCGACCGTAACGAAAGGCTTGGGACTTTTCGCATTACCTTCCGGATGAATAGCCAGGGCCTTGGCCTGGCGGAAATCCATATTGGTCTTGCCGTACAACTCGGCGAGATCAAAAGTGACATCCTTCTCGGTCATCTGACCCACACCCACCCAGATGTTGGAAGGAATCCAGTTCCATTTGGCATTGGGCGACACCACGACGATCTCGTGTTTCTTGCCCAACCACTTGTTCAGGTATCTGGCGGCGGTGTGCCCGGATATACCCGCACCCAAAATTACGATTCGCGACATTTTCTCTCCCTCTATATTTCTTCAAATTTGAAATCGCCCAACCGCTGAAAAACACAACGGACTGCCGGCAAGCCGTGCCGCTTGATTAAAGACCCTATCGGTGATTGTTTAAGCCGTTGGATGATCAAAAACGAGCAGATGCTGCCTGGGTTTACCTGAATATCATAATATAAGCATGTTCTAATGTGCAACTGCTAATTTAAAAGTCAATCACCGCCGCGTGCACCATTAACCCACCCTATGGTGCGATCTCCCGCAAGGTGATATCCGGTTTTGTCGGCTTCACCACAAGGCCCGCCGGGTGTCATGTGCTGTTTACAACAGCAGGGCGCTGCGCAAGATAACACCTGCTACAAAACAACAAGTTAGCGATGACTGGCGGCCAGGCACGCTGTTTGCTCATATCAGGACAAACATCAGTCGGAGGACAGTACCGTGCAAATGCCCGTTATCAACATCGCAGTAGCCGACGCCCCCAAGGGAGGCTGTTCCGCCGGATCGTGCGGATCCAAGGATGAACAACTGAGCCACCTGCCGGAGCATATCCGCCAGAAGGTGTTCAATCACCCGTGCTACTCGGAAGAAGCGCACCACTATTTTGCCCGCATGCACGTTGCCGTCGCCCCGGCCTGCAACATCCAGTGCAACTACTGCAACCGCAAATACGATTGCGCCAATGAATCGCGCCCCGGCGTGGTGTCCGAGTTGCATCATCCGGTACAGGCGGTGAAGAAAGTGCTTGCTGTCGCTGCAACCATTCCGCAAATGACCGTGCTGGGCATCGCCGGCCCCGGCGATCCTTTGGCCAATCCCGAGCGCACGTTCGAGACATTCCGCATGCTGTCCGAGCAGGCGCCCGACATCAAACTGTGCGTCTCCACCAACGGCTTGTCGCTGCCCGAGAATATCGAGGAACTGGCGAAGTACAACATCGACCACGTGACCATCACCATCAACTGCGTCGATCCCGATGTGGGCGCGCAGATCTATCCGTGGATATTCTGGAAGAACAAGCGCATCAAGGGCCGCGAAGCTGCAGCCATCCTGATTGCACAGCAACAGAAGGGACTGGAGATGCTGGTGGCCAAGGGCATCCTTGTAAAAGTGAACTCGGTGTTGATTCCCGGCGTCAACGACAAGCACCTGAAAGAAGTCTCGAAGATCGTCAAGGCAAAGGGCGCATTCCTGCACAACGTGATGCCGCTGATCTCCGAGGCCGAGCACGGTACCTATTACGGCCTCACTGGCCAGCGCGGCCCCACCCACGACGAGCTGCAAGCGTTGCAGGATGCCTGCGCGGGCGACATGAACATGATGCGTCACTGTCGCCAGTGCCGTGCCGATGCAGTCGGTCTGCTCGGCGAAGATCGTGGCGCCGAGTTCACCATGGACAAGATCGAGAAGATGGATATCAACTATCCGGAAGCAATGAAGATGCGCGCCGAAGTGCATGCTGCCATCAACGCCGAACTGGAAAGCAAGCGTCTTGCGCGCGAAACCAAAGTGCAGGTGGTCAATATCCAGGGTATCAGGAAGACTGCAAAAACACGCCC
>CAYOJU010000089.1:0-9512 GCA_964404355.1 uncultured Sideroxydans sp.
TCTCGCACATGGTCTGGTACTGGGATGGTCCTGATGCTTATACCGATGCCAAGGCTGCAGAAATTGCCAATAGCCATGCCGGGTGGTTGTTCCAGAAAGGCGCAATCGACTTTGCCGGTGGCACCGTGGTTCACATCAATGCCGGTATTGCAGCGTTGATCGCAGCCCTGATGCTTGGCCCACGCAAAGGTTACGGCAAAGTTGCAATGGCACCTCACAGCCTGATGATGACTGCAATTGGTACTGGTCTGCTGTGGATGGGTTGGTTCGGTTTCAATGCAGGTTCTGCTCTGGAAGCGACTGGTGCGGCAGGTCTGGCATTCTTCAACACACTGTTCGGTACTGCAGTAGCCGGTGTAACCTGGACCGCTGTTGAATGGATCGTCAAAGGCAAGCCAAGCTTGCTGGGCATCTGCTCCGGTATCGTTGCAGGTCTGGTGGCGATCACCCCGGCGGCAGGCTATGTTGGTGTAGCTGGTGCAATGGCCATCTGCGCAGTAGCAGCGATCATCTGCTTCTTCGCGGTAACGGTCATCAAGGCGAAACTGAAGTATGACGATGCTCTGGATGCATTCGGCGTGCACTGCGTTGGCGGTATCATCGGTGCCCTCGGCACCGGCATATTCGTCAATCCGGCGTTCGGCGGCACAGGCGTATACGATTACGTTGCCAACAAGGTGGGTGATTTCGACGCTTCGGCACAGTTTGTTTCGCAACTGTGGGCAGTCGGAACTTCGCTGGTCTGGTCCGGTCTCGTTGCCTTCGTGATCCTGTTGATCCTGAAGCACACGATTGGTATCCGCGCTAGCGACGATGCACAAGAAGAAGGTCTGGATCTGGCCGATCACGGTGAGAATTCCTACAACCTGTAAGCAAAACAAAGCAAGCTTTGAAAGGGGCATCTTCGGATGCCCTTTTCATTAGAGACAAGAATTCATTCAGGAGGAAGTTTAGTGTCCGGAGATATGGAAATACTATTTTCGCTGGCAGGGCGGATACATGTCCTGCTGCGGCGGGAAACCAATCGTATCGTTGACGTGGAGTGGATGTGCGCCGATGCCGCTTATGCCAGGGAAGTCATCAAACTGGCGCGTTCTGTCGAGTCTGAAGAATTGCACAAGCTTGCCGACCGGGTTGAAGAGGTGCATCCGCTGCTGCCCCGCATCGAGCTCATTGAACCGGCAATTCCCTACCGGGAGGAACCGAAATACGTGGCAACTTTGCGCTGAGTTTAAGCTGGGTTCTGCAATCCGGGGACGCCGCAAGGCGTCCCTTTTTTATGTGCCACCGGACGAGTTGGTTAAAACGCTGTGTGAAAAGACGCTTCTGGAATACGGGTCAACTGCCATGGGTTGCGACAGCGCAGACTGGGCGGACGAGCTGAAGCCGCGATGCAGGTCCTCACCGTTATCCGACATGCGTACGGCATGCGCCGCTTCGCCGAAGTCGCGCAGGAACTCGTCCCAGTTGGCATAGCGATCGGCCGGAGATTTTTTCATGGCACGCTCAATCACAGCCGCAAGCGCTTTAGGAAGGTCTTTGCGGTAGGTTTCAATCGGTGTGATCGGGAAATTCAGCACGGCAATTTTCGCATCGAAGTCATTGTCCGCCTCAAACGAGTTTTTGCCGGTGAACAACCGGTACATCACGGCACCCAGCGAATAGATATCCGCGCGCTGATCCAGCGGCAGGCCTTCCAGCTGTTCGGGTGACATATACGCAAAACTGCCCGCCACATTGGAACCGGTTTCCTGGCTTGGTACGGCACAACCGAAATCGGTGAGTTTGGCGGTTCCATTCGGCATCAGGATGATGTTTGCCGGTTTCACGTCGCGATGTACGATGCCCAGCCCTGCCGCGTAGCGCAGCGCGTTGGCGATCTGTTCGATGATGGACAACACGACCTTGATCGGCAGCAATTTCTTCTCACCGTCGTGCTGGTCCAGAGAGACACCTTTGGCAAATTCCATCACCAGATAAGCGCCCGTCTGTTCGGTCAGGTGGGATTCCATAACCTGTACGATATTTTTGTGCTGCATCTTCTTGCCCAGATCAACTTCCGTCTGGAACATCTTCTTGTGCACGTCGGACTGGAAAACTTTTTTGAATTTCTTGACCGCAACGATGTTCAGCGACCCATCGCGCATGCCCAGATAGACATTCGAAGTGGCACCGTCGCCCAACTGGCGAACGATCGAGTATTTTCCAATCCGTTTCGGTGATGACTTTGTCATGGGTTTGTTCAGTGAACGATTGAAGCTGTGTGGTCTGCACAGTATAGGGCATGAACAGGCAGGAATAGTTTCATACCCATAATAAGAAAAGGGCATCCGGAGATGCCCTTTTTCAAATGTTGCGGGGGTGATGCTACCTGGAATAAGTTGCCGTCAGCTTGGCCAGGCCGATCCTGTTACCCACGATATTGAACCCGACCAATGCGGCGCTGGCTTCTTCCGGCACGGTGATCTTGTCCACTTTGAGCGCATGCACCGTGAAGATGTAATGGTGCGGCCTGTCACCAGACGGGGGGCAGGCACCGCTGAAATTGCGTTCGCCGAAATCATTGCGGCCCTGTTTCGCACCGGCCGGCAAAGGCTCCTTGACGACTGCGCCTGCGGGCAGACCGGTCGCGGTCGCCGGAATGTTGTACACCACCCAATGCCAGAATCCGCTGCCGGTAGGCGCGTCCGGATCAAAAACAGTCACGGCAAAGCTGCGCGTGCCGGCCGGGGGATTTTTCCATTCCAGGGCAGGCGAAAGGTTTTCGCCATTGCAACCGAACCCCTTGTACTCCTGAGTCTTGGTCATCGGGCGCCCGTTCTTTACTTCGGGATCGGGACTGGTCAGGTCGAATGCCATCGCGTTGCCCGCGAGCGATGCTGCAATAACAATGCCCAAAATTCTTTTCATGTGCGGCTCCTCCTGTCTGGGGTTGATTGGGGAATACCCGTATATTAACGGAACACGATGGTCTTGTTGCCGCACACCAGCACGCGGTCTTCCACATGGTAGCGCAAGCCGCGCGACAGTACGGTCTTCTCGATGTCGCGGCCGTAACGTACCAGATCGTCCACCGTATCGCCATGGTCGATGCGTACCGTGTCCTGCTCGATGATCGGCCCGGCATCCAGTTCTTCGGTGACGTAGTGGCAGGTTGCACCGATCAGTTTGACGCCGCGCCGGTACGCCTGGTGATACGGCTTCGCGCCAACGAAAGAAGGCAGGAAACTGTGGTGAATATTGATGATGCGGCCCGGGAAACGCTGGCATAACATGGGCGGCAGAATCTGCATGAAGCGCGCCAGTATCATGGTATCACCGCGATACTGCTCGAACAGCGCCGCGATTTTGTCGAACGCCGCAGTTTTGTCCTGCATGTCGACGTAAATATACGGAATGCCGTGCCACTCGACAAAGCTGCGCAAGTCCTCGTGATTGGAAATCACGCAGGGAATGTCCACCTGCAACTCGCCGCTGCGCCAGCGGTGCAACAAATCGTCCAGACAATGATCCTGCTTGCTTACCAGGATAACCAGGCGTTTCTTTTGCGCGGAATCGGACAATTGCCAGCTCATGCCGAATTCCTGCGCCAACGGCGTGAAACGGCGGCGGAGCTCATCGGCGTCGAATGGAAGGGAATCGGCGCGTATTTCCTGGCGCATGAAGAAACGCTGCTCCTCCTGCTCGGTGTGATAACTCGCTTCGACGATGAAACCGCCATGCTGTGCGATAAAGCCGCTCACGGCGGCGATAATGCCCGCGCGGTCGGGGCAGGAGATGGACAAGGTGTAGTGGTGCGAGTTCATGCAGGTATTCCCCAAGTACGATTCGCGAGATTTTAACGGATAATGAAGCAAAACTTGCATCATGAAGAAAAACTGCGGAAATCTTTAGTCGGCTCTGTCAGTTGCTAACTTATCGAAATCATGCAAGACCACCATGATGTATGGCCTGATCAATACCCGGTCGAGGCAGTTCGATTTGGGTGCCGATGGCCGGGCATTAATCAATCGGGGAGACAAAATAATATGTTCACGCTACCCTCCATGTGGAATTTGATCATTTCCACCATCGTATTTTGCATCGCCGCCTGGTATATCCGCCGTTATCTGGTTGAGCAAGGTATCCCCAAAGGCATGACGCGCGGTTTTCTGGTGTTTATCCTTGCCTATCTGGTGTCATGGGGAGCTGGTGAAGCAGTGGATTGGACCCGGGAAAAAATTCAGGGACCGCAACCGGCGGCGCAAACTTCAGACGATTTGTTGCGACTGATGAAAGAAGTCGGGCAGCAACAGCCGTGACCAACTCGCAACCAAATATAAATAGTTGACCGGGTCGGACAGTCAAAGGCCAATTCCTGCTGGGCGCATTAATTCGGCGTATGCTTTGCACGTCGGAAAATGTTTCTTTAAGGTAAGGCTATGACCACACGCAGCACATGGATAGTGGCTGCCATGCTAGTTTTCCTGTTCCTGTGCGGAACAGGATGGGTGTATTTTGGATGGCATGATTCATCAGAAATTTCTGCACTCACCACTGCGCAAGAGCAGCCAAGTGCCTCAGCTGATATTGTTACGCCGCTTCCACTCTCGCTGCCGCTCGATAGCCGAAAGGTTGAGCTGGGCGGACGCCTGTTTAAGGACCCCAAGTTGTCCGGTGACGGTTCGATTGCCTGCGCCCATTGTCACAGCCTCGATACCGGCGGTGTAGACCGCCTTCCGCGCTCACTGGGAGTCGGTGGCATGGAAGGCGGCATCAATGCGCCGACAGTGTTCAACAGCGGTTTCAATTTCCACCAGTTCTGGGATGGCCGTGCAGAAACACTGGAAGACCAGATTGACGGCCCGTTGCAGAACCCCGTCGAGATGGACGGCACCTGGCCGAAGGCGCTTGCCGTCATTGCAGAAGATCCGCAGTATGTCGCCTCATTCAACGCGCTTTACCGTGACGGTATACAGCGACAAAACGTCAAGGATGCTATCGCCACCTTCGAACGTTCATTGATTACCCCCAATTCCCGTTTTGACCGCTTCTTGCGTGGAGATCAGACCGCGCTGAGCAAAGAAGAGCAGGCCGGTTACGACCTGTTCAAACGGATCGGTTGCGCCAGCTGCCACCAGGGCCAGAATATCGGCGGCAACATGTACCAGAAGCTCGGCATCATGGAAGATTATTTTGCGGTACGCGGACATATCGGTGCCACCGATCTGGGCCGGTTCAATATCACGAAGCGCGAACAGGACCGCTATTTCTTCAAGGTGCCATCGCTGCGCAATGTGGCCGTGACGCCGCCATATCTGCATGACGGCTCAGCCGCAACGCTTGAGGAAGCGGTGCAGGTCATGGCGCGCTATCAACTCGGCAAGAAGCTCAAGGACGCAGAGGTGGCCAAAATCGTCGCTTTTCTGCGCACTCTCACCGGCGAATACTCCGGCAAGCCGCTCAAATGAAGCTACCCGACCTTATTGGCGAACATACGGTCCTGTATCGGATGGCTGCCGCCGCTTTGGCTGCCGGAGTTCTGGTGGTTCTCTTTATTATTACGGAACCGGTCGATCTGCGCCGCCATAATGCCCTGTTGAATGACTTCAGCCAATTGCAAAGCGATGAGGCGAGGCTCGGTGAAGCCGTACTGCAACTGAATTTCAGCATGTCAAACAACTACGATCATGCGACTGCCATCATTGCCCACATGCATGAAACTGCACGCGAGCTACGGGAAGGTGAGGCTGCCTCTGATTTGCGCAAGGTTGAAGAATTCCAGCAACAACTGGTGTTACTGGACCAGCGTCTGACTGCCAAGCAGGATGCACTGGAAACATTCAAGTCGCGCAACGCAGTACTGAAAAATTCGCTGATCTATTTGCCCCATGCGCGGGACGAACTGGTGCGCTACTTGCACCCGGGGTCGGCGGTACATGAAGATGTCGACGCACTGGTTGAATTCGTGTTGTTGAACCGTATCAACAGCGCGTTGTTTGATAGTCGCTACCTCGACACAACGATTGCCTCAGTACAAAAGGGAACTGTCGGCTTGCCGATAAGTGTCCGGCAACAACTCAATAGCCTGTTGCACCATATTCGCCTGATTGATCAGTTCGAGCGCGATATGCCCGGTCTGGTGCGGCAACTGACCAGCCGTTCCGGAAATTCGGGGCTCGCGGAATCCTACCGGCACTATTACGATCTGCAGCAGCGGCGCGCTGTTGCATTCCGTTTCTTCCTGTTGCTGGCCACGCTGGCGCTGCTCAGTTATGCCGTTGTGGCGCTGATCCGCCTGCGCGAACAATCCAGCCGTTTGATGCTCGCCTCCAGCGTCTTCGCCACGGCCTCGGAAGGTATAACCATCGCTGATATCGAGGGCACGATTCTGGATGTGAACGACGCATTTACCGTTGTGACCGGTTACAGCCGGGAGGAAGTCATTGGTAAAAATCCCCGCATACTCCAGTCGGGTCGCCATGATGCTCAGTATTACGCGCGGATGTGGAAATCAATCAAGGAAACCGGCCAATGGCAGGGAGAAATCTGGAACCGCCGCAAGAACGGCGAGATATATCCAGAATGGCTGGCCATTACCGCCGGCACCGTACAGCATGGTACGCAAAAGGCCGTTACCCATTACGTCGCCACTTTCAGCGACATCACCCAGCGCAAAAACAACGAAGCCGAGATTTACCAGCTCGCTTTTTTCGATCCACTGACCGGTTTACCCAACCGGCGCCTGCTCATGGATAGATTGCGCCATATTTTATCGGCGCGCGACACCAATGCCGGCCATGCCACGCTGTTATTTATCGATATCGACAACTTCAAGACGCTTAACGATATCAAAGGTCACGCCGTTGGCGATCTGTTGCTGATCGAGATCGCCCGGCGCCTGCATTCCTGCGCCCGCGAAGGCGATACTGTCGCCCGACTGGGCGGCGATGAATTTGTGGTTATGCTGGAAGGCTTGAGCCCGGAGCCGGACAACGCCGCCGCCCAGGCCAAAGCGGCAGGGGAAAAAATTCTGCAGGCCGTCAGCAGTCCCTACTTGCTCGATGACTTCGAATATCACAGCACCTGCAGTATCGGGATCAGCCTGTTCAGCAAGGACGTCAGCGCCGATGAACTGCTCAAGCAGGCCGATACGGCGATGTACGAAGCGAAAGCAGCCGGCCGCAATGCGCTTCGCTTCTTCGACCCTGCCATGCAGGCAGCACTCGAGGCGCGCGCCGCACTTGAAGCCGATTTGCGTCAGGCGCTCGATGAACAGCAGTTCGTGTTGCATTTCCATGTGCAGGTGAATGCCGACAATCAGCCAATCGGTGCAGAAGCGTTGCTGCGCTGGAATCATCCGCAACACGGGATGGTTTTTCCCGATTCCTTCATTTCCCTGGCGGAAGAGACCGGTTTGATTCAGCCCATCGGACAGTGGGTGCTGGAAACCGCCTGTGCGCAGCTCAAAGCGTGGGAAGCCCGAGCGGAAAGCCGCGATCTGGTGCTGGCGGTCAACGTCAGTGCGCGACAATTCGGAGCGACAGATTTTGTAACTCAGGTTGAGTCCATTCTTGTGAGCAGCGGCATTGTGCCTGCACGCCTGAAGCTGGAAATCACCGAAAGCATGTTGCTGGACAATATCGAAAAGGACATCAGCACCATGCGGCAACTCAAGGCGCTGGGCGTAAGCTTCTCGATTGACGATTTCGGCACCGGCTATTCATCATTGCAGTACCTGAAACGCCTGCCGCTCGATCAGATCAAGATTGACCAGTCTTTCGTGAGCGAACTGGGCAGCAACAGCAGCGACAAGGCCATTGTGCGCACGATCATCGCGATGGCCAACAGCCTGGACCTCGATGTTATTGCCGAGGGAGTTGAAACCGAGGAACAAAGACAAATACTGTTGAGCACAGGGTGCTCGCATTTCCAGGGCTATCTTTTCGGCAAGCCGGTGCCGATCGCTCAATTTGAAATGCTGTTGCAGGCAGCTTGATTATCGCCAATTTAATGCGGGACAGCTTGCGGGGCTGAAGCCGGTTGCGGGTGTTTCTCGGGCTTCGCGGATTCCTTGCCGGACTTCTCCGGTATCTCCTTCAGGTCGACCTGATCCAGGCGCACGAACACAAACCCCTCCTTGACCAGATAAGCCAGACCGACTGCAAGACCTTCGGCTGAATCAGACTCCGGCTTGTTCATGTGGGCAATGATGACGTCACCGGCTTTCACCTGCTTCAGCCGCTTTTCGATGGTGAGTTTTTTCAGAGTGGCGCCGCTGTCCGCGTTCACTGAAAACCCCGCGATTTTGTAGCCCAGCTTGTCGATTTCCCTGATCGCCTGGGGATCGTATTCGCCGGTGGCGCCCCTGTACCAGTGGGGCGCAACGCCCGTGGCCTTCTCGATGGCACGCGCACCTTCAACCACTTCGCGTCGCAGGTGAACGACGTCCGGCTCGCCGGGGATGCCGTAGACGGTCCGATCTTTGCCGATGATTGCGGGAATGTGTTTTTCTCCATGGTCCTCGACATCAAACAAATCGAGGTGCGCCTTGATAACCGCCAGCCCCTGCGGGTTGCGAGTCAGCCATTTCTTGGTGGCAAAAATCGTTGCCGGAATTTTATTCTTGATCAAAAAGTTGATGAGATCCTCGTCGTACTTGCCGCCGCACGCATCCAGGGTCAGGGCAATCTTCTTGCCGGGATCGGTTCCGGTGACAACCCGATCATGCACTTCAATCGGTTGCGGCTCCGCTTCCGCGCATGGAACTGCGAGCATTAATGCCGCGAGTATGAAACAGGGAGTTTTCATGATTACAGAATTTCGTCCGGTAACTGCTGCGCTACAATTTCTTTACCCCACAACATCGACATGATGTGCGAAGCTTCCTCTACGTTTCCGCTGGTAAAAAACTCTTCCGATCCCGAACCAACGACGCGGGGAGGCAGTTCGGTTTTGACCCGATGCATCAAATGGCGCGCCACGGCGGCACCCGTGTCAATCAGCGTGATATGTTCACCCACCACCTCGCGAATCAACGGTGCGAGAAACGGATAATGGGTGCATCCCAGGATCAGGGTATCCGCCCCTTTTTGGAGTAGCGGCGCCGTATATCGTTCGATCAATTCGCGGGTACGAGCGCTGTGTAATTCGCCGCGCTCGACTTGCTCGACCAATCCGGGGCATCCCTGAGTCACGATCTTGAAGCGCCAGCCGCCATATTTTTCCAGCAATGCAGCGAAACGCGCACTCTCCAGTGTGCCGACGGTTGCCAATACACCGACCACGCGGCTTTGCGTAACCGAAACGGCGGGTTTAACGGCGGGCTCCATGCCCAGAATGGGCATCTTGTTGAACTTGACGCGCAAGGTGTGCGCAGCGGCGGCAGTGGCGGTGTTGCAGGCAATGACAATGGCCTCCGCACCCTGACTGATCAAAAAGCGTGTGATGGCGAGAGAACGCGCTTCGATGTAAGCGGGCGACTTGCCGCCATAAGGTACATGGCCTGAATCGGCGACGTAGATCAGGCGTTC
>CAYOJU010000089.1:9612-12980 GCA_964404355.1 uncultured Sideroxydans sp.
TTGTTTATTCCACCATCTGGTCACGCAAAAACTCTTCATACGTGCCATGGTAATCGTTCACGCCCTTGGCCGAGATCTCGATGATACGCGTGGCCAGCGATGAAACGAACTCGCGGTCATGGCTGACGAAGATCAGCGTGCCCTTGAACAGGTCGAGCGCCGTGTTGAGCGATTCAATCGCTTCCATGTCCATGTGGTTGGTCGGCTCATCCATCAGCAGCACGTTGGGTTTTGCCAGCATCAGCTTGCCGAACAGCATGCGGCCTTTTTCACCACCGGACAGTACCTTTACGCGTTTCTTCACGTCGTCGCCGGAGAACAGCAAACGTCCCAGCGTACCGCGCACGACCTGGTCATCGTCGTGCGGACCGCGCCAGTCGATCATCCATTCCATCATTTCCTTGTCTTCGGCGAAGTCGGCGGCGTGATCCTGCGCGTAGTAACCCAGCTTGGCTTTTTCCGCCCATTTGATGCTGCCGGTATCAGGCTTCAAATCGCCCGCCAAACAGCGCAACAGCGTGGTTTTGCCGATACCGTTAGGCCCGATAATGGCGACCTTCTCGCCTGCATCGATGCGGAAATTGACGTTGGAGAACAGCATGCGGTCGTAGCCCTTGCCCATCTTCTCCAGTTCCACCGCGACGCGGTGCAGCTTGTCGCGCTCGTCGTAGTCGAAGCGGATGAACGGATACTGGCGGCTGGAAGGCTTGATGTCCTCGATCTTGATTTTGTCGATCTGGCGTGCGCGCGATGTCGCTTGCTTGGCCTTGGAAGCATTGGCCGAGAAGCGCGCCACGAAAGCTTTCAGTTCGGCGACTTTTTCCTTGGCCTTGGTATTGTCCGACGACTGCTGCTCGCGCGCCTGCGTGGAAGCCAGCATGTAATCGTTGTAGTTGCCCGGGTACACAGTGATCTTGCCGTAGTCCAAATCAGCCATGTGCGTGCACACGCTGTTCAAAAAGTGGCGATCGTGCGAGATGATCACCATCGTCGAATTGCGCGCATTGAGGATGTCTTCCAGCCAGCGGATGGTGTTGATGTCCAGGTTGTTGGTCGGCTCGTCCAGCAGCAGAATATCCGGGTTGGAAAACAACGCCTGCGCCAGCAACACGCGCAGTTTGAAGCCGGGCGCCACCGCGCTCATGTTGCCCTGATGCAGTTCAATGGCAATGCCCAGACCCAGCAGCAACTCGCCTGCACGCGCTTCAGCAGTGTAGCCGTCGTATTCGGCAAAGGTCGCCTCCAGATCGGCGGCGCGCATGTAGTCTTCTTCCGAAGCATCCGGGTTGGCGTAAATCGCATCGCGTTCGGCCATCGCCTCCCACATCGCATCGTGACCCATCATCACCACATCCAGCACGCGCACGTCCTCATAAGCGAACTGATCCTGACGCAATTTGCCCAGGCGCTCGGTCTTGTCCAGCATGACTTCGCCGGAGCTTTGCTCCAGATCGCCGCCCAGTATCTTCATGAACGTGGACTTGCCGCAACCGTTGGCGCCGATCAGGCCGTAACGGTTGCCGTCGCCGAACTTGACGGAAACGTTTTCAAACAACGGCTTGGCGCCGAACTGCATGGTGATATTTGCTGTGGATAACATGGCACTGCCTTATTTTCGAAGGCGCGCATTCTACCACTGACGGGGGGCTGGCTGACCTTTGGGTTTTTGGCGGTCTGTAAGTGCTGCTACGGTTACGATTAAGGGATGGCACCCGAAAAGCGGCGATTGACTTCGAGCGGTAATTCGGGTGACATTGCTAATTCAAAGACATCTCGAATTCATCACTTAGTGGTAGTTCGGATGGCAAAGTGATGGCAGGTGTGTTTTCAGAGCCCCTATTTGGCTATTCGCTTGGTTCTTGCCAATAAATCAACAGATTGATTGCGATATGGATAGAGTTATACACCGCAGTATTCCAGGATATACACCGATAACGGTGTCTACATTACGTTGGTCGAGATAGACAGCTGGAGGGCAGCCGAAGAGTTTAGCGCAGGGAATGGGGATGTATAAATGGCTGCCCTGAATGGTATTGTGCAAAGCGTTTGCACGTACCGGCGTATAACGCGAGCGTTATAGCGCACGGTCGATGAAACGCTTTGGTTGATACATTGGGGGAGGCTTAATGCAGCAATTTCCGCTCGCAAACAAACCAGCAAAAGCTCACCGCTGTCTCTCACGTCCAACTACTCGTCCGAGCACACGCCACTCGCTACGCGAGGCCGGTGCTCAACTCGAACGTTGGGCATCATCATGACGCACCATAGAGACTTGTCTCCTGCCACTCAACAGCCCTGCGGGCCTTTGCTATACATTGGCGTAGCCCTGTCGTTGCTTATTTTCGTTGCCACCTACTTCACGTATTTTTTCCGCCATCAAATGCATGCCCCAGGCAGCTACCTGCCTCTAACTATCGGAACAACTGTTTTCTTTTCCTTCATAGCTTGGCTCACCTACCGTGCGTTGTCCTCGCAGACTGCGGCGGTTCGCATCGCTAAAGCCATAAGCGGCGCGGTAGCAGCAACTATCGTTTTTTTGTTTCTATTCTTTTTGCTTGTCCTAAACACCATAGGCTCATGAGCAATCTTACAATCAAGCTGCCCAACCCGGCAGTCAAGCGGGACGCGCCTTCGGCGCGCCCCTTACTTTTACGTTAGACATTACATGCAAAGTTACGATGACTATTGGGCAAAGTTAAAACATCGCGAACTAGTTGCGATGATCGCCTTTATTGGCATACTCCCAATTGCCCTCATTGCAGGCTACATTTTTACGTCTGGTGCCGCATATTTCATTACTTTTTTATTGGCTGGTCTTGCTTATGTCATCTTGCGCCTGCGTGCAATGTGGACACCTTGTCCAAGGTGCAATAGACCATTTGGGTCAAGCCGTAGACTCGTTTATTCCCCGAAGTGCTGTGTCCATTGCGGTCTTGTGCGAGGCACCAGCAATGTCTAACCCTACGCTCAAGTTCGCTCCCTCCGGTCGCTGGGACGCGCCTTCGGCGCGCCCCTTAGCTGCACGTTGGTCGAGATAGACAGCTGGAGGGCAGCCGAAGAGTTTAGCGCAGGGAATGGGGATGTATAAATGGCTGCCCTGAATGGTATTGTGCAAAGCGTTTGCACGTACCGGCGTATAACGCGAGCGTTATAGCGCACGGTCGATGAAACGCTTTGGTTGATACATTGGGGGAGGCTTAATGCAGCAATTTCCGCTCGCAAACAAACCAGCAAAAGCTCACCGCTGTCTCTCACGTCCAACTACTCGTCCGAGCACACGCCACTCGCTACGCGAGGCCGGTGCTCAACTCGAACGTTGGGCGCAATAGCATGTGGCAAGGTTTCTTCCTGCTAATCTTGGTTGTGGT